>JAYWDR010000125.1:0-6879 GCA_043779735.1 Cyclobacteriaceae bacterium
TCATCATCTCCATCTACCAGCTTTCTGAGATCTTCCAGCAACAAATTCTTATTCCTCAGGTTAGCATTCTTCTCAGCTTCCAGGTTTTTGTAGTATTCAGTCTTGCGGCCCTTCAGCAATTTATAGTGTGTCTCAAAAACTGTGTCGAGGGGGTCCGCACGATACTCAAAATCATCAGGAGACCCGCCGCTTGCAACGAAGCGCTTGAGGGCATCCGAGCGCTCCTTGTCCAAAAGCTCATCAAAATGATGGCGAACCTCTTTTAGGATTGAATCCGTCTTCCTAAAATCGTCTTGCTGCACAAGGTCCTTGAGTGCATCAATCAAATCATTTTTGCCAAACGATGAAAAATCATGACCAAGAAATTCTCCCTCCGCTTCCTCAGGCAGCTTTTCTGCTACCGGGGAAGGGGTGATGACGGTATCTACATCGCCTTTCAACTCCACTACATCTTCTTTCGACTCCATTTCCATCATTTGGTGCTTATCTCGCTGGTTCTGCAAATTTACTAACGGCAAAAGTATTAATTTGATTCAATTCAGCCGCGGGTCTTTCGGATAATTGGAATACACAGAAAATCGACCACCCATTATGGTCAGTGTCTTTTTCCACATTTCATCGGGTGCTGTGTCAAATATCATTTCCTCGGTGACCATATCACTCACAATCCACGAATCCTGAGTTATCTCTTCCTCTAGCTGACCTGCTGTCCAACCGCTGTAGCCAAGAAAAAACTTAATGTCTTTGTGCACCATCTGCCCTGTGTCCAAAAGAAGCAACAGTTTCTCAAAATTCCCTCCCCAAAAAATACCGGGAGCTATTTCTATAGAGTCCTCTAACGAGGGGTATCGATGAAGGTAATGCAACGTGTCTTGTTGTACAGGCCCCCCCACCATGGCGGGCAAGTCGTAACCCTTGATATCATCCATCAGTTCGTTTACGCTGGCCAGGGAGGGCTTATTCAAAACAAAACCAAAAGCTCCATCCTCATTATTTTCACACAGCAAAATGATAGTCCTTTCAAAATTGGGATCAGGCAAATATGGCTCCGAGATCAGGAGTCTTCCTTTCTCGGGAGTTAATTGATTGCGGTACTTAAAAAATTCCATGATTTGATGAACACAATAAACCATTGATTAGCAATACCTCCAAATGAAAGTGGAAAATTTATCATAAGCCTTCTAAAAGCTTCCACAGAAGTCACCATCTTTGCGGTAAAAAAACCAATAGCAACCAAAGGCCAAGCCAAACGCCAAACGTCATACGCCAAAGCCCAAATACATTATGTTGTCACTAGCAGACTTGCGGAAAGAATACTCAAAAGGGGCACTAGATGTAAAGTCAGTGCCGCCCGGGCCTATCGCTCAATTTGAAAGGTGGTTTGCCGAAGCCACGCAAGCACAGGTGCCTGAACCGAATGCTATGAATCTGGCAACCATTACCAAAGCAGGCCGCCCTTCCTCGCGTATTGTATTGCTAAAAGGTATTGAAAATAACCGTTTTGTTTTTTATACAAATTATCAGAGTCATAAGGGCCAGGATCTGGAAGATAATCCGGCCTGCGCTTTAAATTTCTTCTGGCCAGAACTTGAACGACAGGTGAGAATTGAAGGCGTTGCCACTCGTGTTTCAGAAGAAAAATCGACAGCCTATTTTCAAAGTCGTCCCCGCGACAGCCAGGTTGGTGCCTGGGCTTCCCCTCAGAGCGCTGTCATCGCTGACCGTACCGTTCTGGAAAATCGGGCAAAGGATATTGACAAAAAATTTACAGGACAAATGACATTGCCGAAGCCGAAGCAATGGGGAGGCTATCAAGTTGATCCGCACCTGATAGAATTCTGGCAAGGTCGTGGCAGCCGTTTGCATGATCGCATCGAATATGCAAAAGTCGACACTGGATGGAAAATCACGAGGCTAGCGCCCTAGAAGGATGCAATTCAAATTGTCGCGTGCCGAAAATTGTTTACACAATTGAAACTACTTCGGGTCCCTTGGTGACTTAGTGTCTTAGTGGCAAAAATAGCGATGTCCCATTGCCACTAAGGCACCAAGACACGAAGTAATCACAAAGAATGCCCACTAAAGTATTTGGCATGCGAGACGATTTGAAATGCACCCCCTTAGAAGACGTCAAAAAGGGACTTCACCCCTATCCAACGGCGGGCGACAAATCCTTCGCCGTACTTTACACCAATCGCATGCCCCAGTTCTATGGCGCGTGATTCAAGCATTTTGAGGAAGCCCGGATTAGAAATATACGTGTCCGGTTCTTTGCTGGAAGGATCATAAAATTGAGTCTTAAATAACCTGATAGCTTCCGACTTTTTGACCCAGGAATCTGAAATGTCTACAATGAAATGGGGGGTTATAAACTGACTTTGGATGTAATGGTACACTGCTGAAGGTCGCCAGGCCGCTTGCTTTGTGCCCTCGAGTTCTGATTCAACCTTTGCGAGGCCTGCGAGAAAACACGCTTCAAAAGCTAGGTCAGAGCCCCTGCCATGGTCAGGATGCCGGTCATAGGTGGCATTGGCCAAAACAATATCAGGCTGGTACTTCCTAATAGCTCTCACCACCGACAATTGATGCTCCTTGCTGTTTTGGAAGAACCCGTCAGGCAGACCCAGGTTTTCACGTATAGATAATCCCATGAGTTTCGCAGAATCGGTTGCTTCCACTTGTCGCGATGTAACATCACCACGAGTACCGAGCTCTCCGCGGGTAAAATCTATCACACCCACCTTATAGCCAGCCTTGACGTGCTTGATAATGGTGCCGCCACAGCCAAGTTCGGCATCATCGGGGTGGGCAGCCAGAACAAGGATATCAAGCTTCATGAATGGGATGGCTCTAGTTCGCGTGCCGCCAAAAAGCGCTCTGCATCCAGTGCTCCCATGCACCCTGTGCCTGCTGCCGTTACCGCCTGACGATACACTTTGTCGGCTGCGTCGCCTACGGCGAATACACCTTCTACATTCGTGCGGCTTGTTCCAGGGTTTACTTTGATATACCCCGTGTTATCCAACGCGAGCTGGCCCTTGAAAATATCCGTATTGGGTGTATGACCAATCGCTACGAAAAATCCTTTGATGGGGATGTCTTTTCGGGCACCGGTTTTGTTATTGTAAATTCTCATTCCGGACACATCCTGATCTCCCAGAATCTCTTCTGTTTCAGAGTTCCAAAGGATTTCAATCTTTGGGTTCTTAATAACACGCTCTTGCATAATCTTTGAAGCACGCATCTCACCCCTTCTTACGATAAGGTATACCTTTGGACAAAGTTTTGAAAGATAGGTGGATTCTTCCGCGGCAGCATCTCCTGCTCCCACAACCGCCACATCCATTCCGCGATAGAAAAATCCATCGCATACTGCACAAGCCGAAACTCCTTTGTTAGTAAATTTTTGCTCCGAGGGAAGGCCAAGGTATTTAGCACTGGCACCCGTAGCCACAATAACAGCCTCTGCTTCGATCTCCGTGGTTCCGTCACCCACCACACGCAGCGGATAGCCTGAGAAGTCCACCTTGGTCACTATGCCATCCCTTACCTGTGTCTCAAATCTCTCAGCCTGCGCACGAAGGTCCATCATCATTTGAGGGCCGTCAATTCCTGTTGGATAGCCTGGAAAATTCTCTACGTCGCCCGTAATTGTCAGTTGGCCGCCAGGTTGGCCGCCCGTATAAAGTACAGGCTTAAGGCCTGCCCTCGCGGCATAGATAGCAGCTGTATAGCCGGCAGGCCCAGACCCAATTATCAAGACTTTTACTTTTTCTTTGATCATGCTGTTGCTTTGTGAAAATGGTCCCATGGCAGAGACCCATTTTTTTCTACTCAATTCAAATATACTTAACCTAAGTAAGGCTTAAGTGCCTACCTCCTGAAGGTATGACGAAGCCATTGGATCGCTTTTTCCTTAATTTGTCTAACGCGCTCCCGGGTCAGGTTAAACTTCTCGCCGATCTCTTCAAGGGTAAGCGGCCGATAACTTAATCAAAATGAGGAAGCCAAAAATTACTGCCAAATACCTGGTTTTGCAAATTATGCCTGCGCAGGCTCCTGCTTAAGGGGTGGCTTTGGTAGTAATACCTTTCTTGACAACCGGAATTTGCCAGTTTTCTTATCTACTTCAACCAGCTTAACCTTCACCGATTCACCCACTTCCATTACCCCATCCATAGTCTCCAGTCGCTCCCACTTGACTTCGGAGATATGAAGAAGCCCATCCTTGCCGGGCATGAATTCCACAAATGCTCCAAACGGCATGATGGACTTGACCACCCCATCATAGGTGGCACCTACCTCTGGTATAGCGACAATGGCGTTAATCCTTTTAAGGGCCCCATCCATAGCGGCCTGGTTGGTTGCAAAAATACTTACGATGCCTCTCTTGTCTTTTTCTTCTATTACCACCGTGGCACCTGTGGTATTTTGGATGTCCTGGATGACTTTGCCACCGGGTCCTATCACTGCTCCAATCATCTCCTTCTCTATGAAAATGGTATGCGCCCTTGGGGCATGTGGCTTCAGATCTGGCCGTGGAACTTGAAGAGACTTCTTCATTTCATTCAAAATGTGAAGCCTACCTTCTTTTGCCTGCATCAATGCTTCCTTCAGGACTTCATAGGTAAGGCCGTCCACTTTCAAATCCATCTGACAGCCCGTAATACCCTTTTCTGTTCCGGTTACTTTAAAATCCATATCACCAAGGTGATCTTCATCCCCCAGGATATCGGATAGTATGGCGTATTTGCCCTTGTCGGAAATCATGCCCATAGCAATACCAGAGACTGCCGCTTTGATAGGCACGCCAGCATCCATTAGTGCCAGAGAACCAGCACAGACTGTGGCCATAGAGGATGATCCGTTTGACTCCAAAATATCAGACACGATCCTAATCGTATAAGGGTTGTTATCCTCAGAGGGTAACACTTGCTTCAGCGATCGATAGGCCAAATTGCCGTGACCAATCTCTCTTCTGCCAGGGCCACGATTAGGCTTTACCTCTCCTGTAGAGAACGCAGGAAAATTATAATGGAGTATAAATTTATTCCTGCCAGAGAACATGGCACCATCAATCATTTGCTCGTCCAATTTTGTGCCTAACGTTACGGTGCTGAGGGATTGAGTCTCACCGCGTGTAAAAATTGCCGATCCATGCGATGCGGGTAAGTAATCTACTTCAGTCCAAATAGGGCGAATTTCATTTGTCTTTCTACCATCCAGTCGGGCTTTTTCATTGAGAACAAGATTGCGACATGCCACTTTTTGAATGTCGTGGTAATATCGCTTCACCATATCCTTATCGATGGTGCTATTCTCCGGAAGTGCCTTCAAATAATCCTCGATGATTTTGCCAAATAACTCTGACCTCTTATGCTTGGCAGGAATTTGCTGCACTGCCACGGCATAGGCCTTATCATAAAACAAGGTATGAAGCTCTTCTTTTAAGGCAGGGTCGTTGGTCTCATGGCTGTATGTCCTCTTCACACCTTTGTTGACTGCTTTTGTCAACTCAATCTGCAACTGGCATTGGGTCCTAATGGCCTCATGGGCAACCTTGATCCCTTCCAGCATATCATCTTCACTCACTTCTTTTGATTCGCCCTCCACCATCAGGATATTTTCGATAGAAGCAGCAACAATGAGGTCGAGGTCTGCTTTCTCTTTTTGCTCCAGAGTTGGGTTGACAATGAATTTGCCATCGACCCTGGCCACTCGTACTTCAGAGATTGGCCCCTGGAATGGTATGTCTGATACAGACAGTGCCGAGGACGCAGCAAATGCCGCGAGCGCATCAGGCAGTGCATTAGGGTCGCCCGATAACAGTTGGATACTTACTTGCGTTTCAGCATGATAATCCACTGGAAACAAAGGGCGTATGGCCCTATCCACCAAGCGACTTATCAATATCTCGTAATCTGAAAGCCTGCCTTCACGTCTCAGGAATCCACCAGGAATCTTTCCAGTGGAAGCGAACTTTTCCTGATAGTCTACAGAGAGCGGCAGAAAGTCGGCGCCTGCTTTTCCCTCCTTGTTAGAGACAACGGTGGCCAAGAGCATCGTGTCTCCCATGCGAAGTACAACAGATCCATCTGCCTGGCGGGCAAGTTTGCCTGTTTCAATGGTGATTTCCCTGCCGTCAGGTAACAGGCAGGTCTTGGTAATAGGGGTTGGTTTCATATAGTTTTGCGGGCACAAGGGCCTTGTTAAAAAAGCGAAAAGGGAGCCTTGTTATAGGTTCCCTGTTCTCAATTAGTGATTCTTATTTACGTAAAGCAAGATCGGCAATAATCGACCTGTAGCGATCGATATTGGTCTTTTGCAGGTAGCCTAGAAGCCTCTTACGCTTGCCTACCAGGTTGAGGAGGCCCTGTTGGGTAGAGAAGTCTTTCTTGTGACCTTTGAGGTGCTCTGTCAAGGAATTGATCCTGTGGGTAAAGAGGGCAATCTGAGACTCTGGGGAACCAGTATCCGTCTTGGATTTTACAGCCCCAAACTTGGTGAATAGTTCTTGCTTTTTCGCTGAATCGAGGTTCATCTGTTAAAATTTACGCTTTCTATCATTTTTAATCGCGCAAAAGTAAGGCAAAACATCAAAACCACCAAATTAGGCGGGGTTAGATGGGACAGTCTTTCTGGGCCCAAACCGCATTTTGATTTTATCCAGTGCAACGCTGTAAAAGTCTCCATCAAAAAGTCTGGCATCAAGCCTCGCCTGGCGAAGGAAGAAGAGCCCAATGACAGCAAGGATAATGTCGGCGGCCCAAATCCCCACTGGCACTGTGATCGTATTCTGCTGCGCCCATTTTTCACCTGTACTGGTTATGATATAAAATGTGATAAAGAAGAAAATAGAAATGATCACCGGAACGCCCA
>JAYWDR010000126.1:0-6869 GCA_043779735.1 Cyclobacteriaceae bacterium
TCGTTTAATTCCATCTACGGTGCGGGCGTCAATCCAACCTTAAATAAGTTTACTATTACTTTCAGTAACCCTATCTCAGTCCCGATCAATACGGTGTTCACGAATATACGTGTGTTTGAGTCCCCGATAAACACTTTTGCCGGCGGAACCGCAACAAACGTAACGTTGCCGGCCATCAGTGGTGTCATCACGCAGACTTCTGCACAAACAATCCTGGTAGATTTCTCCGCCAATAAGCGTGATCTTAGCAGCCCCGCCACCACACTTACGTACTTCCTGATGGTTGATGTTGATCCTACAGCAAGCGGGACTACACCCCCTATCCAGGCCACCGTTGTAGATGGAGGATTTGGATCGACTACCAACAATAATATTTTGACCTCAAAGGGTAGCGCGGTGTCATCCGTGTTTGGACAGACATACACATTTGCATCCATATTCCCTCCCGTATTAACAAGCTCTTATCCGGCCAAAGGACAACTAAATGTGGATCCTGCACAGGCCACCCTTTCTCTGACCTTCAGCGTGCCTGTATTTACATTGGATGGCGTGGTAAAACTTCACAATCAGACTCTAGGTACACCTGGTGTCATTCTGAATGCAGTGAACGGACAGTATTTGGGTGGTACCGGAACTCCGGTTAGCCCGATCGATTTCGCCATCGTGGGAGGACTCATTCCGAATAATGTTTATTACGTCACCATTGCGCAAGGGAATCTTGCCAACCTGACGGGGATCATGGACCAGGCCAACAACGTGTTCCAGGGCTTTACATTTTCTGGTACACTTTTCTTTAAAGCAGCAAACCCCGTTCCTCCAATCTTACTGGGGTTAGCAACAGTACCCACCAGTACGACAAGCGACCCTTTCGTTTCAGATATTTCCTTGACGGGAGCGATTATCAATGCCACATTTGATCAGCCAGGGAAAGCCTATTTCCTGGTGGTGCCACAATCACCGGTTCAGCCAACACCAACGAATGCCCAGATCAAAGGCTCCAGTGTATATCCAGGTATATTAACTGCGCGCGGTAATTTTGCGATCTCACAAAGTAATCCTATCTCTCAGTTTGGACTTATTAATCCAGGTGCAGCACTTACCCTCAATGCATTTTACAACGTGTGGATGTATGCAGAAAACGACGCGCTGCCATTACCAAAGGCTACTACTTTTCCCTACGCATCGGGTGCCTTTGCCTCTCCGTTTGTTGAGGGGGGAACTGGTCCAACATTGACATTCAAGGCCATCACCGGACCTACCGTAGTAGCATCCAACAACCCTACCATCAACATCTGTAACAACAGCTTTCAGTTTTTGAATGCCCCGATTATTATTTCAGAAGGATCGCCTGGCAATTTTAAACCCGTCTTACCAATAGTTCCAAACGCCCCACAATCTGTTAATTTTGTGTTACCCGCAGGATTTGTGTTTGATGTGTCCACGCCAGGTACACTTACACTTCTTGGCAGTGATTTCGCAGCCGGTGGCAGGTCTTTGAGCTTTCTCGGAAACAGCATTTTGACCGTAACGTATGTCAACAATAATAACTTAAGTCTTGACAAGATTATCATTTCCGGCCTTAAGGTAATAGCAACCTCCTCTACCAGCGGACCGATATTCCGCCTCGGTGGCAATGCGCTTCCATCCATTGTCGATGGTGCTCCCATTGCAACCCTGAGTTCGTTTGACGCGCCCACTATTAATTTTGACAATAGCTACTCTCAAACTTTGGGAAATGTTGCGCCCATTGTGGTTACCTCAATACCTGACAATGCACAACCTCAATCCGTCCAACTTACACCCGCTGGTGTTCCTTTGGGTGACTTTGGACCCAGCGCGTTCAGCGGACCCGGCGTCAATGTGAACATCCTGAATCTTTCAGCCATCACACCGGATGTGCCGTTCAACATTACGATCACTCATGCTGACAACAACGGATGCGTTTCCCGAAACCCTGTTCAGTATACAGTGTATGATCATAACACGGCTATCAACATATTCAGCAATACGGGTGGTCCACATCCCACACCCCCTCCATCCTATCCTGCGTTTACCCCTGTAAGAGACAATAGTCCCTATTGTATTGTCAATACCAACTTCGTCAATACAAACGTGGTTATAAACCCGGTAAACACCCCAGCTGCGAAAAAACGATATATTGATTTCAATAATTTGGCGGCGCATTACCTGTTGACGACCTACATTAACCCTGTTACGCTAGTGCCAGGGCCGGGACTGGTTGCCAACATTCCAACACCTGTTCCGTTGACGCCCCTTGGTATGCCTCAATTAATAAGCGGCGCTGGGTGGCAAACACTTATTCAAACTTTGCCGCAAACCGAGAGCATTGTTACAGGTCCTCCGTTTAATCCAATTGCGTTGCAGACCTATACTGATTATAGCTTTGACGAAGCAGTGATACTGGACGCAGCCGCGCGTTCTGGAGGAGTCCTGCCAGACCCCTACACCTATTTCAGGTCGGCAATAACTGCACAAGGCAACTACTACTACACGGGGGGTTCACTGGGATTAGTCGAATTTACGGGTACGTTCCAAAGTATCTCTAACGCCACCGTGAAAGTCCCACGGATACAACTTGTAGAATTTTTCCTGCCAGCGGTACCGCTTATTGAAGTCAACACTTCTAATCGGTCATTCCTGGATTTAGTTGATCCACGCAACCCTGTTGGAAAGAATCCGCTAAATTTTGTTATAACGCAGGTGAGCAATACCGGAACTCCTGTATACTGTGGTTCAGGTGGTCAGATTGTCATCAATGGTTACCCTGCTGCTTCAGTGGGTTCATCGGTTGGTACTTTTACCTTGAGACAGGCATTCACACCTTATGCTCCGATCCTTGATCCTTTGCTTGGCTTTTCGGATGCCGGAAACGGAGTGGCTTACATCGACCCTACCAAATTGACTAACAACTTCAATGACATCTTAATAACCTATACCTACAAAGAAAACAGGTCGCCTTGCCAAAGTTCTTCCAGCCAAGTGTTGAGGATTAGTCCCAATCCTGTTTCAGGATTTACGCTTGCGACAAACCCTCTAACCCCCAATGCTCCCACCGCCATTTCGCAATGTGAAGGCCAAGCGCTTGAGTTTACGTCTACTTCCGTAACACCTATAGCAGGTGATCCCTCCGCTACCATTACACTTTGGTCCTGGAATTTTGGAGAAACTAGTTCGGCTACAAATATTATAACAGGCAATCTGCTTTCTGGCGCTAACAAACCAAGCCATAGTTTCTCCTCCTTTGGGGCCTATGTCGTAAGCTTGGTAGCCACGTCTAACTATAATTGCGCCTCCGCACCTCCTGGAACCCCTGTCACTACAATCGTCGGGTCAGCAGGCATACCGTTGACAAAGAATGTTGATATCGGAAAAATTCCAGTGGTTAAGTTTAAGTTAGAAGGAATATCGACTAGTGATGCCTTCAAGTTCAGCAGCAATGATACCCCCCCTCCGGTTCCTCCATTGCCTGCACTGCCATTTCCGTATCTCCCTTTACTCGCTGGCAATAACACCACCGTTTCATCAAACGACAAAATTGTGAGGTATGATTGGGACTTTGGCGATAGCTCTCCGATTACAACAGTTACGGGCCTTGTTTCCGGGACGGATAATATAGACGCCTTTAACGCAAATGTTACAACTAAACCCACTCTCTATTTAACCCCAGGACCTAAGCAAATTAATCTTACGGTAACCAGTTTCCTCGGTTGCGTAAATAGCCTCAGTCTTCAGAATACGTACCGTACTATTGTAGTACTGCCTAGGGTTACTTTACCGGTGAATGGCGTGTATGTAGAAGATTTTGAAGCCTCTAATGCAAACTGGCAAGTGTGGGGAACGGGTAAGACCATCCCCGCAATTTCCGCAGGTGCTGCCTCCGCAACCTGGTCCTATGGGCCACCCACCTACGGCGCACTTAACGTGGAGGTTGCAAATCCACCTGTTCCGCTTATCAGCAAGTTGAAGGTTTGGAAGACGGGGACCGGTGCTTCGGGATTGTATAATCCTGGTGAAAAGTCCGCGCTCTATTCTCCAAGTTTTGATTTGCAGTTTCTGACACGGCCTATGCTTTCATTCAATTCTGTAGTGCAAATTGAACGAAGCGATGGTGTTGTCCTGGAGTATTCTACTGACAATCTCAATATTGCGGATCCTAATAAGTTCTGGCAAACGCTGGGTGTGATTGGCGATGGTGAGGATTGGTACAGGTTCCAGGGTATTGCCGGTAGGCCTGGAACTCAGCTGTCAAACGACTATGGCTGGAGTGATATTGATGAAACCGACTGGCAGGCCCCGAAGCACATCATTGATATTGTCGGTGGAAGCACCAAAGGGGTGTTCAGGTTTGCCTTGGGCAGCGCCGCCCCAGTGGGAGGCGTCAGGGTGCAAGGCTTTACCTTAGACAACGTCAGGATCGGGGATCGTACACGTACGATCCTTCTTGAAAGCTTCGTAAATACCGGCAATGCCCTTCCAGCAGAAAAAACACAAGCTCTGACTGTTAAGAAGTTTCAGAGCACTGGCATTGGGACAGAAGTTGTAAAAATCAACTACCATGTGGGCTTCCCCGGAAAGGATCCGTTTAATGATGACAATCCTGCCGACCCAAGTTCAAGGGCACTATTCTATAATGTCGTGACCACGCCCAGGTCGTTGTTGGATGGCGAAAAGGATCCACAGGACCGGCTTTTCTCCAATTGGGGTCAAAGTTTGTATAACCTCAGAACGCTACAATTGGCACAGGCAGTTATAGCAACAAATGTTGTCAACAACATTGACGGAAGCATAAGCATTTCAGGGACTATTACTTCCAGTGTCCTCACGGGTATACCAGCCAAAACGGTCTTACATATCGCGGTTTTGGAAGCTGAAATTGTTTTAACACCGGCACAGAAAGCCCTGGTGAAGAGTGGGGAGGATACGGTTAGGTTTACGTTGAAAAAAATGTTGCCGTCAGCTTCCGGCACTCCTTTTACTGTAATTCTGCCACCTGGTCAACCGACACTGCCAATTGGTGCATCAAGACCTTTTGGTCCCTATGTGTGGATGCCTGATACGAAGAAGCTTTACCCTGCAACGGGCGACATAAAGGTTGCTGTCTTCTTGCAACAAGAAGATGCTCCTTACGAAGTATACCAGGTAGAACTGTACAAGCTGCCGATTACCGAACCTTCGGTGGTCACAGGATTAGAGCCAATTCCAGCGGATGAAATCATAGTGTATCCAAATCCTGCCAACCACGAAATGAACATCAAATTGCCTGGCGTGTTGGCGCAACCCGCGGCCCTGCAATTGTTTGATCAGATAGGTCGAGTCAGTATGAATGGAACTATACCGGAAGGTGCTAACTCAAAGACCATAACTACCCGTGATTTGGCCGCCGGCCTGTATATCCTTCAAATCGAAATTGGTCCAGGAAACTTTACCAGGAAGAAAGTAATGGTGGTGCACGAGTAGGCACAAGACCAACCCAACTTCATATCTCAGAAAAAGCCCTTTTCAGCTCTGAAAAGGGCTTTTTCTTTTACGGCTTTCATTTTAGATTGTTCGGGCCTTTGACTAATTTCAAACTCAATTCTTAAAGAATTATTTACACCTCGCATGGAGATATTTCTAAAAGCTGACGCCTGGCTGGCACTCCTCACCCTCTGCTTTCTGGAAATAGTACTCGGTATTGACAACATTATTTTTATCTCTATCGTCTCCAACAAACTGCCGGAAGAATTGCGTCAACGGGCACGCAATATCGGGCTGGCACTGGCGATGATCGTGCGCATAGGCTTTCTTCTGGGCATTACCTGGATCATCGGCTTTACAGAGCCTCTCTTTACCATCCCGGTAAATTGGCTTATGTCGCAGGCCATGGAAGTCAGCGGCAGGGATCTTATCCTGGGATTTGGAGGCCTGTTCCTGATTGCCAAAAGCACTATGGAAATTAACCACGAAATGGAGGGCGATGACAACGATGATGAAGATGGAGGACTTGCAAAAAGGGCAGCAGTGACCCTCTCAGGCACTGTCGTTCAAATCATTCTCCTGGATATCATATTCTCTTTTGACTCCATCCTCACAGCGGTAGGCATTGTAGACCGTGATAAGGTAATAATAATGATCCTGGCGGTGATTGTCTCCATCATTGTAATGATGCTCTTCAGTGGCAGGATCAGTCGATTCATCCAACAGCACCCTTCCATGGAAGTGCTGGCCCTGGGCTTCCTGATACTTATCGGATTCATGTTGTTCCTCGAGGCGCTTCACTACGTTGTTCCAAAAGGATATATTTATTTTGCCATTGCATTCTCTATGTTGATTGAACTCACTAACATCAACGTACGAAAAAGACGTAAACAGAAATCAAAACCTGTAAAACTCCATAAGCCTTTCAGCGAAGAAGAAATGAAAGAGGCCATCAGAGAAAATTGAGCATATTATTCACACTTTGTTCGCTGACGTTCCATCTCTGTACAAATTTGAGGCTACCGATCATCGGTTATCATCTCTTCGTATCGTTATTTTGAATTCATAACCAAAAGTACTTGCCATGATTTCGATCGATCCAAGATATCCAATCGGAAAGTTTGAACCCAAAGATTCCTATACATCTGAAGAAATACGACATGGTATTGATCGGATTGCTGCTCTTCCGTGCAAGGTTGAGGCTGCACTCAATGGCCTCTCCTCCACCCAATTGGACACCCCCTATCGTGAAGGAGGATGGACTCTCCGCCAGGTAGCTCACCACGTGGCCGACAGCCACATGAACGCCTACATCCGGTTCAAATGGACATTGACAGAGGCCTCCCCACTCATCAAGACGTATGATGAAAAAGGATGGGCACAAACACCCG
>JAYWDR010000127.1:0-2304 GCA_043779735.1 Cyclobacteriaceae bacterium
GTCGCACCGTTATCTCCAATAATCACAAACACAATTGTATTTTCCAGCTGTCCTATTTGAGATAAATAACTAATTACCCTTCCAATTTCATGGTCGGTCTGGGAAAGAAATCCTGCATGGGCCTCCATGGACCGGGCCATTATTTTCTTTTCGTCACCCGACAAATCTTCCCATGCTCTAATACTCTCATTCCTCGGCGGAAGAGTTACATATTGTGGGACCACCCCCAGTTTCTTCTGGTTGGCCAGCACCACTTCTCTGTATTTATCCCAACCCATGTCAAACTTCCCTTTGTATTTATCGATCCACTCCCGATCCACCTGAAGAGGAGAATGTGTAGCGCCGGGTACCAGGTACAGGAAAAATGGTTTTTTAGGGTTCGCTCTTTTTTGCTCATCAATGTATTTAATCGATATGTCGGCTAAATAGGTATTTAAATGTTTGCCCAGGATTGTATCAATGGGTACCCGTGTATTGCCTTCCCACAACACGGGATGATACTGATCGGTGGCCGACTCATGAAATCCATAAAAGCGATCAAAGCCTCTGCCGGTAGGCCAGCGATTGAATGGTCCAGCCGCAGTTCTTTCCGTGACGGGAGTCAAATGCCACTTGCCCACAGCAAAAGTATTGTAGCCATTTTCGCGCAGCACCTCTGCCATAGTCGCTTTTTCAAAAGGCATATAGCCGTCATAGCCTGGCGCATCGAAAGCCGTTTCTGTAAAATGTCCCATGTGCACCGAATGATGATTGCGTCCTGTCAACAAGGCAGCGCGGGAAGGGGCACACAATGCGGTGGTATGAAAATTAGTATACTTTAACCCATCGCCGGCTAGTTTATCAAACGCAGGAGTCTCCGCCAGTCCGCCAA
This sequence comes from Cyclobacteriaceae bacterium, assembly GCA_043779735.1. GTDB lineage: Bacteria > Bacteroidota > Bacteroidia > Cytophagales > Cyclobacteriaceae > ELB16-189. The sequence goes on from JAYWDR010000127.1 coordinate 872, forward strand.
AGGTCCCTGCCGTACTGAAGCCCACATCATCGAGCATGATCACGACTACGTTCGGAGCCCCGGGCGGTGCTTGTGGTGAATAGGCACGCTGGAAGGCTTTCGATACGGTATCATATTTGGACGGATCGTCTTTGTATTTTTTTTCAGGACTGTATTGAGCCAGGCAGCAGCTTGCCCAAACGAATAAAATAAATGTTGAAAAAATCTTGATAATGTGCCGATCCACTAATTTGTTTTGTTCCATGTAATTAATTAACCTACTATTTCCGCATCTTCTCGAACGTATCCCACATTTCATTCGGCACGTCCTCCAGGTGACTGAACTCACCACCATTTCTTAGCCATTCTCCTCCGTCAATGGTCACCACTTCCCCGGTGACATAAGCGGAGAAATCGGAAAGAAGATAGGCAGCGAGGTTGGCTAACTCCTGGTGCTCACCTACCCGACCGAGCGGGATTCGCTTGGCTGGGTCAAATTTCTTCGCGAGGTCACCAGGCAATAACCGACTCCATGCACCCTCCGTAGGAAATGGCCCAGGGGCAATGGCATTGCTGCGAATGCCATACTTGGCCCACTCAACCGCAAGAGACCTTGTCAATGCCAATACACCGGCTTTTCCACAGGCTGAGGGCACGACATATCCTGAGCCCGTCCACGCATAGGTGGTGACGATGTTCAGGAAGGTGCCAGGCTGTTTCTTGGCGATCCAGTTTTTTCCGGCGGCCAGCGTAACGTAGTACGTTCCTCTTAATACAATGTCCACGACAATATCAAAAGCACGATGCGACAGCCTCTCAGTCGGACTGATAAAATTTCCTGCCGCATTGTTAAGCACCCCATGGACTGCTCCAAATTCCGATTCGGCTGCCCGGAACATGTTTTCGACTTCTTCGTATTTGCGGATGTCACACGGTACCGCCAGCACTTTTCCACCCGTTTCTTTCATCAGTTCAGCTGCTGTCTTATCGATCACTTCTTTCTTACGGCTGCTGATTATGAGATTTGCACCCAATTCCAACAGGTACTTGCCCATGGATCGGCCCAGACCGGTGCCTCCACCTGTGATCAGGATTGTTTTTCCGTTAAATGAACCTGGTTTGAGCATGCCTTCCATCGTCATGAATTTTTTGGTGTGAATATTTTCGTATGCTAAACAAAGCTAATGAGTTTTGGAAATTAACCTTCTTCGGATAGTGGCGCATTATCGGTTATATAAAGGCAGGATCCCCGTTGTCTGAGGAGGCAGACCCTCGGCGACCTTTGCGTTGCATTCACTTCGCGGACTTTGCGTTTAAATGCATTTTACCCCTTCGCATTTTGAACCCTGAGTTGTTAGGTCCGAGAATTTTTAACGCAAAGGGCGCCAAGGAATTTACGCAAAGTGCGCAAAGAGCTGGGACATCAAGTAGTTTCAATTGCACGAACAATTTTC
>JAYWDR010000128.1:0-2303 GCA_043779735.1 Cyclobacteriaceae bacterium
GCGCTAATTGTGCTGATGGCGCAGATGGGATCCTTTGTGCCTGCCAAGCGTGCAGAAATTGGAATAATTGATAAGATTTTTACGAGGGTTGGTGCGTCTGACAATTTATCCAGGGGAGAGTCCACCTTCATGGTAGAGATGACTGAGACCGCCAGCATACTCAACAACCTTAGTGACCGCAGCCTCATCCTGATGGATGAAATTGGCCGTGGCACCAGCACTTACGATGGCGTGTCGATCGCGTGGGCGATCGTGGAATATCTGCACCAGCACAAGGAGGTGAGGCCCAAGACTTTATTCGCTACCCATTATCATGAGCTCAATCAATTGTCAGAGGATTTTGTTCGTGTGAAAAATTTCAATGTTAGTGTAAAGGAGGTTGGAGACAAGATTATTTTCATGCGCACGCTGAAGGAAGGTGGCAGCGAGCACAGCTTCGGTATCCACGTAGCACAAATGGCCGGCATGCCCAACAAGATTGTGCTGCGGGCGAATGAGATATTACATTTTTTGGAAAAGGACAAGCACAAGAATGAGCAGAAGAAAAAACTGGCCGACCTCCCCAAAGAAAATTTTCAGATGAGGCTCTTTGACATAGATCCGAAGTTCAAAGAAGTCCAGGAACTGCTTGGCAAAATTGACATAAACACCATCAGCCCGGTGGAGGCGCTGCTGAAGTTGAATGAGATTTTGTCGCTTTTGAAGAAGTGATTGTGCTGATCGTTAGCTGCTTCTTTATCTTTTGTTGAATCCGCGGCTGGGCCTTCCCTTACCTGGGCCTCCTTTTCGATCAAAGCTCTTCTTGGGCCTTACTTCCGGCTGATAGAGTGGAGCCTCACCCAGCGAGGCCGGCAAAGGGAGTTTAGGAATCGTTGTGCCAATCATGTTCTCAATTCCAAAGAACTTTCTTTGGTCTTTGTCATTAATGAAAGTGATCGCAGTGCCCGTTGTTTCGGCGCGTGCAGTACGCCCCACGCGGTGCACATAATCCTCCGGATCCGGCGGGACGTCATAGTTTACTACCAGGCTAATGCCTTCCACGTCAATACCACGCGATAACACATCCGTGCCGATGATAATATTAATTTGTTTGCTTTTGAACGCACGGAGGATGTCTTCCCGCTCGGCCTGTACCAGATCGGAATGAAAGGCGCGCACCGGCAGGCCTGCACGCAGCAACGTCTGTTCGAGTTTCTTTACATATTCTTTTTTCGATGCGAAGATTAGCACGCTGGCGTACTTGCCAACCTTTAACAAATGGCGGATGAGCGCCACTTTCTGCTCGTCGTATACCATGTACGCTTGCTGCAAAATCCCCTCCGCTGGTTTCGCAATGGCAATACTGATCTCCACGGGCCGGTTTAATATTTTATTGGCCAGCTTTCTGATAGTGGGAGGCATGGTAGCAGAAAACAAAAGCGTCTGCCGTTGAATGGGAAGGTAGCTGATTATCCGAACGATGTCATCATAGAATCCCATGTCAAGCATGCGATCCGCCTCATCGAGGATGAGGTGCTTTAGATGTTCAAGCTTTACGGTGCCCCCTGCCAGCAAGGCAATGAGTCTGCCAGGCGTGGCAATAATAATATCTGCACCGTGGTCAAGTGCTTTCCGCTGTTGCTCCCAGGTAGCGCCATCACCTCCGCCATACACGGGTATCGAACTAACACCGGTGAAATAGGCAAACCCTTCGATCTGTTGGTCGATCTGCTGGGCCAGCTCACGTGTTGGGGCGATCACTAATGTATTCAAATGCCGGTGATCAGTATGTATGATCTTGTGCAATACGGGTAACACATACGCGGCGGTCTTGCCAGTACCCGTTTGAGCACACGCAATTACATCCTTATTCTCTAAAATGATCGGGATCGCTTGCTCCTGGATGGGGGTGGGCTTTGCATAACCCATTGAATCAAGGCCCTCCTGAAGCTTGGCATCAAAGTGAAAATCGTGAAACGTCAAAGGTAAAATGGATTAAAGAGTTCGCGAGTTACCTATTTAAATGCCAGTGCCAATCATATCGAACTTCGTATAGGGTACCAGCACCTTGGGAATGCGTATGCCGTCCGGTGTCTGATTGTTTTCCAAAATGGCCGCCACAATGCGTGGGAGCGCTAAGGCACTGCCATTCAGCGTATGGAGCAGTTGGGTTTTCCCTTCTTTGTTTTTATATCGAAGTTTTAGGCGATTTGCCTGAAACGTCTCAAAGTTACTGACCGAACTCACCTCGAGCCAACGTTGCTGCCCGCCGGAATAAACCTCCAGGTCATACGTCATGGCTGAATTAAAACCCATATCGCCCC
>JAYWDR010000129.1:0-6828 GCA_043779735.1 Cyclobacteriaceae bacterium
TCGAGGTTCAAAATTCAAAGTTCAAGGTTCAAGGTTCAAAGTTCAAGGTTGGGGTTTGGACAAGGGGTAAAAATAGGGGAAATGGTTCAAGGTTCAAAGTTCAAGGTTCAAAATGGTTCAAGGTTCAAGGTTCAAAATGGTTCAAAGTTCAAGGTTCAAAATGGTTCAAGGTTCAAGGTTCAAAATGGTTCAAGGTTCAAGGTTCAAAATGGTTCAAGGTTGGCCCATCAGCAAGTGTTCATGGGTCATCAGAAGGTCTGAATCAAAAGCCACGGCTCGATTGTTCGGGGAGTACTAACATTGAACCTGGAACAATGCACCTGAAACATTTGCATCGCTATGTCGTTTATCAATACCCAGTATCAAAATAAGTAATATTCGGGGTTCAGAATTGCTACAACTTTGAACATTGAAGTTAGCGCACGTTGATGCCATAGAGTGAATTATCAAAACCGTGCAAGGATTCTCGCGCCAAAATCCTAAAATTTTCAGCAGAGATTATTTTGATATTCAATTCCGACGGAAAGATTATTTTGGACAATTGCGAAAGATCAAAATCCGAAATCATTTTACTGACATCAATTTCATTTACGGAGGCATCTTTTTCCTTTGCATGGTCGATCATTTCTTCCCAATTGAATTGAAACGCAAGACTTAGGAAGAGTATATCCACAAAATCTTTTGGGGCTTGCCGTCCCAAAGCGGTAATTTTATTTGAAAGAATATTTTGCCAAGTATCTAAGTTTATTCCGGTTGAATCTCTAATTGGCTTGCCAACCCGATATTTAACATCGTTAATAAATTCTACGTTTAAGTTGACCTCACCACGGGTTACTACATATCGAACAAAAGAATCCTGTTTCGTAACTAAGTTGACATCCATGTCCTTACCCGAAATTGAATCCGTTAACCTGTCAACTTCCTTCAAAAATAAAGGATGCTGATTCGTAAAAAAATCAAGGTCATCTGAGTACCGATGGTGAAGGAGAAATCGGCTAAGACACGTGCCCCCGGTAGATACTACTACGCTGGTTACTTAGACAACACAATTTTTGATCTTACACCTTATCAATAACTTGCATTGCCATTTTGTCGAACAAGCTACGTAGTACGCTGTAAAAGGATGTTTCAACTTTTCCCATCCAGCCTAATACGGCATCTTGTAAGGGATACAATTGACCTCTATAGTAATGATCGGACATACCTGTATTTGTCACGCAGAGGGCGTGGGAAGAGTCCTCTTATGATAGTATCCGCCAACGCTTCCTTCAACTTATCTTGAGGGATTATTCGTCTAACTTTGTGCCAGCTAAACCAATTCAAAATCTTAATATACAACGTATTAAGATCGTTGTGATTTACCTCATCCTGACCTGATCTCAATAACTTCAGAAGATCATGTTCAGTTAAGGTGGTATCCCACGTCAACATTTTCAAATACTTTAAGAGCTCCTTGTCCGAATACATTTGTCTGGCTTGGATTCGTTTAGATTCTTTTCATCCCAACAAGGTACTCCTCCTCCGGTTCTTCTACTACATCAATAAAAAGTTCATTGAGATCAATCGTTAATCCTGAAGGACCTGACTGGTTACAATGTCTCCTTTCGTAAGTGGTTTCGAAGGTTGATATCTTCCTTTATCAACCTTGAACTATTCACAGCTTCGCCTCCTCAGTCCCATTTAAAGGTCGAGCAGGCTCAAATCTTAAATAAAACCCGATCCCAACTACTCCTCCTTCCAAAGCCATAAGGCCTTGTCGGGGTGGAGATTGGATTTGTTCTTTTCGTACTCGGCCTCGGACAGCACCAGCGTGCGAACCCTGCGGCTGATGAGCTTCTCTACCTTATCTACCAGTAACTTGAAATAGCTTTGGTCGATGTCTCCCACAACCACCAGATCGATAATGCCGCTGTCCCGGCCTTCGGCGTAATCACCAGTGATAAATGCCATCTGGAGCTTGCCAAGTTTTTCCAACAACTTGTGAATGACATCATCGATGATCCGGTCTATACCCAGGTACTTGTGCACCAGTGTCTTTAACTCATTATATAAAGGGTGTTTGATGTTGGCGCTGTAGTAAATAGAGCGGCCTTTTTCCTCGGTGATCAGATATCCGGCTTTCGTTAAATTGTTGAGTTCCAGTCTAATGGAGTTGGTTGATTCACCAAACTCTTTGGCCATCTCGCGCATATAGGCGGAGGCGCTGGAGTTCGAGAAGAACTTCAGAAGCATCTTTACCCGGGTCTTGGATGTGATTAAAGTGTCGAGCAAGGGTTGTTCAGGATTCAAAATTGTTCAAAGTTCAAAATTGTTCAAAGTTCAAAGTTCAAAATTGTTCAAGGTTCAAGGTTCAAGGTTGGCTCCCCATTGATCCATTCTGAGCCTAAATTAGAAAAAAATTCTATTTAGAGTAAGAAAACTACTCGATTAATCTCCAAGTCGAGGGGTGAGTAACCAGTTACGGGTTCAAGGGTAAAGGTTCAAGGTTCAAAATTGTTCAAGGTTCAAAGTTTAAGGTTCAAGGTTCAAAGTTTAAGGTTCAAGGTTGTTCAAGGTTCAAGGTTGTCCCCACTATTTAGGCCTAGTCATTTGGAACAGCTAACCCTGTTTTTTTAGAAGAAATGGGTCTATCGCCACCCGGATCGCCTGTCCAAGGCCCTCAAAAATGACTGTGAATTTGCCCTTGTTCTTCCCTGATACATAACCACTAAGACCCTTCAACGGCCCGTCCATCACCTTGACTTCTTCACCCGTTTCTATATCCTCCGCTGACAGAGTCTCTAGGAGAAAGCCGGTTTCAATGAACCGCACAATGGTGTCGTACTCTTTAGGATGAAGCTCTGCTGGTTTGCCATTATGCCGGATGACCCATGAAACGCCGGGGACTTCCAAAATAGACGTAATCTGGTGTTCCGGGACTGCCACAAAAATGTAGGAGTTGAACAACGGGACCTCCACCTTCTTCTTCCGGTCGGTCCATTGACGCATGACTTGCTGAAGGGGAAGAAAAACTTCGAACCCACGCCTTTCAAGAATTTCTCTGACTTTCTTTTCTTGACGGCTGGCGGTGTAGAAAACAAGCCAAGGTGTCTTGGGTGGGTTCAAGGTTCCAGGTGTTATGTTCAAAGCTAATTATTCTTTGATCAACCTTGGGGTTTCATGCAATGGGTTCAGGTTCAAAGTTTAAAGTTCAAGTTTGAACCTTGAACATTAAACCAGGAACCATAAGAAGATTCCGGTTAGTGAAATTTATCGCCCCGCAGTTCAGAATGCTTTAGATAGGTAATCAGTCCCATAATCATTTTGCTCGTCGATAGTAGCTCTGAGGTCAGGTGCTCAAACTCATCCTGGGTGATATACCTTCGGTCAAGCATGCGATAGCATTGTGTCCTGGTCTCGCCGGCTGAGCCTTTCGCAATGAACAGGAACTGGATAAATTCCTTATTCCCTCCCCGTTCGAATCCTTCGGCGATGTTATCCATCACAGATCCGATTGAGCGATTAGCCTGATCCTTTAAACTGTAGTCACGAGTAGCTCCGTCTCGTTGGAAGATGTTGTAGATCTCATTAGCGAGCTTTCTTGCCAGCTGCCAGGCCTCGATATCTTCGAAGGACTTAATTCTTGCCATGGTTAGGTTCAAGGTTGTTCAAGGTTCAAGGTTCAAGGTTGTTCAAGGTTGTTCAAGGTTCAAGGTTCAAGGTTGTTCAAGGTTCAAGGTTCAAGGTTTAAGGTTTAAGGTTGTGGGTCTTGGATCGAAGGCACTCTACATTGAGCCCGAACGCTGGAACTTTGAACCTGAAATAATTATATTAGTAAAATTATTGAAATCTGAAGGTCATGTAAATCTGGAAAACCAGACATTCTACCCAACTAACTTTGATAATCGCTCAACTTTGAACCTCGAACTTTGAACATTTATGCGAATCCTGAAACTCACCCTTTCTTTAGCAATCACAATATTTCTGGCCTATTCCCTGAACCGATCCTGGAACTTCGGCACCCCGATTCCCCCCCTCGGCAAATTCCTAGACCCGTTCCACGGCTTCTGGCAAAATGCGGAAAAACCAACGCTCTCCGACAAAACGATGTCCATACCCGGATTGAGAGAAGAAGTAACCATCATCTTCGACAGCTTGCGCATACCTCACATCTTTGCGAGGAACGACGAAGACCTCTATTTCGCCCAAGGCTATATCACCGCCACGGAGCGACTGTGGCAAATGGAGTTTCAGATCATGGGCGCCGGAGGGCGAATCTCTGAAATCCTGGGCGATGTGGCACTGGACTATGATCGAAGCCAACGTCGACAAGGAATGTTGTTTGCAGCCCAAAATGCACTGAAAGGAATGGAGAGCAATCCTGAAATCCTCTCTGCCATTACGAGTTACACCAATGGCGTGAATGAGTACATTTCACATCTTGACTTCGAAGACCTTCCTGTTGAATACAAGCTGCTTGACTATCACCCTGCGCCATGGGAGAATCTTAACATGGGACTATTCCTGAAAAATATGTGTCAGACTCTCAACCGCGGTGAACATGACTTTGAGATGACGAATGCCTTGAAACTGTTTGGCAAAGATTACATCGAAGTTCTCTATGCTGATCGGGAGCCGGAGGACGAGCCGATCGTGGACAACCCCGGAGGTTGGAAGTTTAAGCCCGTTACCTTTGACACCATCCCGCTGGCAATACCACAAGAATTTGTTGAGCTGCCTCCCCTCCCCAAGACACCAAAAGGAACTGGGAGCAACAACTGGGCTGTGGCCGGAAGCAAAACTGCTTCAGGATCCCCGATACTCTGCAACGACCCGCACCTCAATCTTAACTTACCATCGCTTTGGTTTGTTGCGCATCTTAATTCACCCAGCGTAAACGTCATGGGCGCCACATTGCCTTCTGAACCCGGTGTGGTGATAGGATTTAATGACTCGATCGCCTGGGGAGTCACCAACGCACAGCGCGACCTGGTTGACTGGTATAAAATCCAGTTCAAAGACAAATCCAGGAATGAATACCTTAGCGATGGGGCCTGGATACCTTCAAGGAAAGTAATTGAGAAATTCTCTATCAGGGGAAGAGAACCTTTTTACGACATCGTTACCTATACACATCACGGGCCGATAGTATATGATGAAAGTTTTCATGGTGATTCAGAAAGATCTCACTACGCCTTGCGATGGATCGCCCACGATGAATCAATGGATATGCTAACCTACCACAAGCTGAACAGGGCGAAAAATCACACAGATTATATGGAGGCCTTGAATTTCTATGTAAGTCCTGCACAAAATTTTGTGTTCGCCAGCACCAACGGAGACATTGCCATTCGAATACAAGGCAAGTTTCCGGTGAGGCGCAAGAATGAAGGGCGCTTCGTATTGGACGGCACGAAAACCTCACAGGAATGGAAAGCATTTATCCCCAACGACCATAACATCACCATCAAGAATCCTACGAGAGGCTTTGTCAGCTCGGCCAACCAGTTTCCTACTGACTCAACGTATCCCTACGCAATTCATTCGGATGGCTATCCTCCCTTCAGAAGCCGACGAATAAATCAAGTCCTGCGCGCATCCTCCAATCTAACACCGGCGGACATGATGCGCTTGCAAAATGACAACTACAACTACCAGGCGTTCGAAAGTCTCCCAATTATGATTAGTCATATGGACACGACTGCATTAAGTTCACCTGAACGGGCAATCTTGTCTGACCTAAAGAAATGGGATTTCTTCAACGTCGCTGAATCAAGTGCCGCAACCTATTACTCCATGTGGTGGAAAGTGTTGTACGCGGCCCTCTGGGATGAAGTGGTCGACAGTAAAGTAGCGCTTGACATGCCAACCGAAGCTGCCACCATTCGCTTGATGAGGCTTCAGCCTGATTTTCCAATGTTTAACGCTAAATCCGTACCCGCCAAGGAAAGCTTGACTTTTCTCATTCGTCACTCCTTCTCGACTGCAGTGGAAAACGTATCCAAATGGGAAAAGGAAAAAGGGAAGACAGCCCTATGGTCAGACTACAAGGACACCTACGTTCGACATTTGGCAACAGTTGCACCCTTCAGTGTTCACGCGAAGAACGGCGGGGGACCTGAAATCGTAAATGCTTCAAGGGGCCGAAACGGACCTAGCTGGCGGATGATTGTGAGTCTGGAAAAATCCGGCATCAAGGCATGGGGGGTTTACCCTGGTGGTCAATCCGGCAATCCCGGTAGCGTCTATTACGATAACATGATCGAGCCGTGGGAGAATTCGCAGCCACCCGCCTTGAAATTTGCTTCCACTGCGGCCCAGCTTTCCAAAAACGCGCTCTTCACAACGACACTCAAACCGATATCCAAATGAAATTTTTTGCTATTCAACTGATCACAACGGTACTCACCTGTTTTTTACTACAAACTTTTTTTCCATGGTGGACGCTGGTTATAGGAGCCTTCGCCGGAGGCTATCTTTTCGGAAAAAATGGTTGGTCGGCATTCCTGGCGGGTCTCTTGGGCGCTGGACTCCTGTGGTTTTTGATGGCAATGCTCATCGATGTGCAGACGCAATCCATTCTTTCTGAAAAAGTAGCAAAGATTTTCCCAACAAAAACTCCCGCTTTGCTATTTCTGCTGACAGCCACCATCGGCGGACTACCGGCGGGTTTTGCGGCGCTGACGGGATCATTGTTAAAACAAGCGAAGTAGGATTTTACAGGTAGCAGAGCCCAAGATATTGTAGAGTTCTAAGTGCTGAGCCCTCCTGTATTCGTCAATGGGACACCCGCGGATCCCAATATCAATTGCCACGAGCTTTAGCTCGAGGATTTTGATGCTAACAAAA
>JAYWDR010000130.1:0-2300 GCA_043779735.1 Cyclobacteriaceae bacterium
CTTCACAATCATATACCCGCCTAACGAAATCAACCACGCTCCCCAAATGAAGAATTGAATGAAATTCATCACTATCAGGCGTTGCTTGATATTCATCAGGGTCTGCTTTTAAAAGATTAAGGATATTGGTATTTGCTTAGGCTTTGAATTTCCTTGCGTCTCCGCGCCTCTGCCTGCCTTCGTCGGAGCGCTTCGCGCAGGCAGGCGGTTATGTTTTTGATTTAGTTTCTCTTCCCGAGTTCATCCCGGATTTTTGCCGCACGCTCATAATCCTCCTTGTCGATGGCATCCTTTAGCAAGTCATTGAGCTTTTCAATGGAATAACTTTTGTAGTCATCACCTTTTTTCGACGACTCCTTTTTGACTTTCACTTTCTGCTCTGCCTTGGGCTCCGTCTTCTCTTTCTCTTCATCTTCCTCCTCGTCGGTGAGCACAATACCGGCTTCGGCGAGAATATTTTCAAATGTAAATATCGGCGCATCGAACCTAAGTCCGACCGCAATAGCATCAGAAGGCCGCGCATCGATCTCCGATTTTTTCAAACCATCCGAACACACGATCTTGGCAAAAAAGACACCTTCCTTTAAATCGGAGATGACGATTTCTTCAACATGAAAATTGAAAGAATTGGCAAATGACTTAAAAAGGTCATGCGTCATGGGCCGGTTCGGGATGATCTTCTCAATTTCAATAGCGATGGCTTGCGCTTCAAACATTCCGATAATGATGGGCAGTCTCCTGTTCCCATCTGCCTCACCCAACACCAATGCAAATGATCCCGTCTGCGACTGACTGGAAGAGAGACCGAGTATTTCGAGTTTTATTTTTTTCAACGACAAGTTCTTTAACGGATTACGATATTAGAAAAATTTAGCCCATCCCAGGACTAAATTAACGATAATTATTTAGAGGCTTGTATGGCTGCTGTAAGCTTGGGCACTACCTCGAAAGCATCACCAATGATCCCATAATCAGCGGCTTTAAAAAAAGGTGCATCGGCATCTTTATTGATGACCACAATGCATTTTGAGGAGTTTACGCCAGCCAAATGCTGGATAGCACCTGAAATTCCAATGGCAATATAAAGTTGCGGGGCCACTTTCACACCGGTCTGCCCTACATGTTCGTGGTGTGGTCTCCAGCCCATATCAGATACCGGTTTACTGCAACCGGTGGCGGCATGAAGAACTTTTGCCAGGTCTGTTAACATACCCCAGTGTTCAGGTCCTTTCATCCCGCGTCCACCCGATACAACGATATTGGCTTCCGGCAGGGAGATTTCACCACTGGCTTTTTCAGTAGAAGTAACTTTAGTATTAAAATCAGCGTCATTTAAGGTAGGTGTGAAAGCAACTACGGTGGCACTTCCTCCGATATCCTTAATTTCTGCAGCATTCTTCTTCAACGCGATTACTTTTTTTGCCGACTTCATTTCGACGAATGAAAACGCCTTGCCTGTATAAATACTTCTCTTTACAACAAATCCTGAAGTGGTGCTTGGAAGCTCCACTACATTCGAAGCAAAACTTGCTCCTGTCTTCACTGCCACCTTTGCCGCCACGGGAGTACCGAGGGATGAATTGGCTAAAATGAGGTTGTCAGCATTCTCCTGCTGCATCGCCTGAATCAATACAGAAGAAAATACTTGCAAAACAGGATGATCCAATTTTGCGTCCGCGGCATGGAGTACTTTTGACGCGCCGTATTTTCCGACGGCATCCAATTCAGCTTTATCATTAGTTCCCATGGCAATGGCTATGATCGTACCTCCCATTGCATGAGCATAAGCCACCGCTTCCAGTGAGCTCTTCTTTACTTTTCCCTCTGCACTTTCTAAAAATACCAGTGTTACCATATTTTGAAACTTGAAATCTGAAACTTTGAACTTTAAACCTTGAACTTTGAACTTTAAACCTTGAACTTTGAACTTTGAACTTATAACACCTTCGCTTCATTCTTCAACAGTGTTACCAACTCTGCGACATTATCCGATGAAATCATTTTAACCGTTCCCTTGGGTGGCGGCAATTCAAATTTTTGTGTCACGACCGACTTCTCGACAGACTTTGGCTCGACAACTTTAAGGGGCTTGGTGCGGGCGCCCATGATTCCCCGCATGTTGGGGATCTTCCATTCTGCGATAGGCTCCTGACATCCTGCTACCAGGGGAAGGTTAGCTTCCACATATTCTTTACCACCTTCAATCTCGTGGGCCATGATTACCTTCGTGCCTTCGATATCAAGCTTCATCACCGGAGAGATCGCCGGAATTCCCAGCATCTCACCTACCATGGCATGCA
>JAYWDR010000131.1:0-2297 GCA_043779735.1 Cyclobacteriaceae bacterium
AAGAATGTTCCTTGCGGAGGCTATCTCCTCGAGATAGGAAGTATCATTTTGCAGCCCCTCGCACGGACCCTTGCAATTGCCAAGATGAAACTCCAGGCATACTTTAAATTTTTTCTTGGTAACGTTTCCTTCTGACAAGAGAAGGCTACACGTGCGAATAGAGTATAATTTTCGAACCAATTCGAGTACATTTTTCATTGACACAACGCTTGTATACGGTCCAAAATATTCACCCTGACGGGGGAGGTACTTGCGTGTATAGATTATGCGTGGAAACCGTTCTTTTAGGATACTTAGGTAGGGGAACGTCTTATCGTCCTTGAGTAGGATATTATACTTGGGCTGGTTTTGTTTAATGAAATTGTTTTCAAGTAAAAGCGCATCAAACTCGGTGTTTGCAAGAGTGCACTCAATTCGTCGTATTTCTGAAACCAGCTTTTCCGTTTTTCGATTGTACTGGGATTGTTTGACAAAGTAGCTGGCAACACGCTTCTTCAGACTTTTTGCTTTGCCCACGTAGATCAACACATCGCTCCTGTCATAAAAGCGGTAAATACCAGGAGAGTTGGGTAGAGATGCTACTTTTTCTTTTAGAGCATCGGTCATAAATCAATTATTTATGTCCCAGGGCTTTTCATTGAGCCTGACCGAATCTGGCTGCAAGAATTTAGTACAATCTAATGAGATGTCCATGCCAGATGCGGGCAGTCTGAATTTTCCTTTGGTGATGCCTGTTGTTGGATCAAGATAGGTCTGAATCATGTATTTGTCCCAGATAGGTCGTGCAGTGCGACCACCCTGGCCAAAAACCCAAGAAGGAAAATGTACGCTGCGTTCGTCGCCACCCACCCAGATTCCTGTAACAAGATTCTGGGTTACGCCAATGTACCAGCCATCGGATGCTTGGTTGGTGGTTCCTGTCTTTCCTCCAATCTCGTTGTCCTTACGGATGTCAAGATTCATTCCCCTCGAAGTGCCTCCCGTTTCTTCGAGTCCGCCCATGAGCATGTAAATCATTTTGTAAGCCGTCTGATCACTGATGGCTTGCCTTGTCTTGGGAACGAAATTTTCAATGACATTGCCGTTCTTGTCTTCAATACGTGTGATGTAAAATGGCTCGGTGTGGATCCCATTATTGACGTAGGTACTGTAGGCACCCACCATTTCATACAAGGAGACATCGCTGACGCCCAGACAAAGGGAGGGTACTGCATCTAGTTTACTTTCGATGCCTACACGGTGTGCAAACTCTACCACATTTTCTTCTCCGAGCGCTTTCATCATTTGGGCGGTGATAGAATTTACGGACCGGGCCATTGCCTGGCGGATCGTCATTTTCTCGCCTGTACCATTACCCCCTTCTGCATTGGGTGGATACCACACAGTCCCGGACACTTTGAAACTGGGAGATATGTCTTCGAGCACATAGCACGGTGAATAGCCTGACTCCATCGCCAAACCGTAAACAAACGGCTTAAATGTCGACCCCGGCTGTCGCTTTCCTTGTTTGACATGATCGTACTTGAAGTATTTGTAGTTGAATCCGCCTACCCATGCTTTAATGTGGCCAGTATTTGGATCCATGGACATTAAGCCAGTTTGCAAAAATCTCTTATAGTAGGCAAGAGAATCCATGGAGCTAAACAGTGTATCTCTTTCTCCCCCCCAGCTAAAAATCGTCATTGGCTTTTTATGGTTCAACATAATGCGGACTGAGTCGGAGTTCTCGCCATACTTCAATACTAAATTCTTGTATGCATCGGTCTGCCTTATCCTGGATTTTAGGAATCCTGGTATTTCCTTTCGGTCATCGTCGACCCAGGGATTCTTTCCTTCCCATTGTTTTCCAAATTCTTTTTGAAGGTAGCTCATGTGCTCTGAGACTGCCTCTTCAGCATATCGCTGCAGCCTGCTGTCAATGGTTGTATATATCTTAAGGCCAGAGTTCCACAAATCGATTCCACGCTGCGCGCAAAAGTCCATTAGCCTGGCTGTAATGACAGTACGGAAATGTGTCGCGAGGCCTTCGTTTTGATTTTGAATTTTGAAATGTAGGCCAAGGTCAAGTGCTGCAATAGAGTCATAAGCCTCACGGGTGTTGATTTTGTACTGGTTGCGATAGATTTTGTAAAGAACTTCATTTCGTTTTTGAAGTGCATTCTCCGGTCGCCTGATAGGGTTATAAAAGTTAGAATTCTGGAGCATGCCCACAAGCAAAGCTGACTCCTGCAGGTTGAGACTGTCCTGTGATTTGCTGAAATAGGTCTCACTAGCTACTTTAATTCCATAGGCATTGT
>JAYWDR010000132.1:0-2295 GCA_043779735.1 Cyclobacteriaceae bacterium
CTACTCACCGATTCACCTGCACCTTGAACCCAGAACCTTGGACCGGCTCCTCCTCCATGCCCACTTTCTCAATTATCAAATAATCCTTTTTTGAAATCGACTGCCTCGCAATAAGCTCAGCGATAAACCCCGTGAGGAAAAGTTGCACGCCCAAAATCACCGTCACCAGGGCCAGATAAAATATCGGCTGCTCGGTGACATCGCGCTTGAGGGGAATTTTGGAAATCCAAACGGAGTCAAGCTTGTCCCAAAGAATTTTTACTGTGAAGAACGTCCCCACGAGGAACGAGAGGAAACCCATGGCGCCAAAAAAATGCATGGGCCGCTTGGCAAACTTTCCTACAAACGTTATCGTCAACAGATCAAGGAAGCCACGCATAAACCGCTCCCAGCCGAACTTGGTGTGCCCGTATTTTCTTTCGTGGTGATCAACGACTTTTTCCCCGATCCGGGTGAAGCCCGCCCACTTCGCAATGACAGGGATGTACCGGTGCATCTCCCCAAAGACGGTAATGTTTTTTACCACCACGGACTGGTAAGCCTTCAATCCGCAGTTGAAATCATGAAGATGAATACCGGATATCCGGCGCGTGATGAAATTAAAAAATCTGGAGGGCAGGGTTTTTGTGATGGGGTCGTGACGCTTCTTCTTCCATCCCGATACCAGCTGATAGTTTTGCTCTCGGATCATTTTGTAAAGCAGCGGGATTTCATCCGGACTATCTTGTAAATCAGCGTCCATGGTGATAACCACGTCTCCCTGTGCGGCTTTGAAGCCCGTATGGAGTGCGGCCGACTTGCCAAAGTTGCGATTGAAACGAATGGCTTTGAAAGCTGGATTGACGTCATTCATTTTAACCATCTCCTGCCAGGTGCCGTCTTCACTTCCATCATCAATAAAAATTACTTCAAATGATAAACCGTGTGTCTCCATCACACGGTTTATCCACTGACTAAGTTCAGGTATGGATTGCGCTTCGTCCCGGGCGGGAATAATTATGGAAATATCCAATGGCATCCCATGTTACATTTCAACTGGTACATTCTTTCTGACAAAGAGTGAGGTAATCAACGCAATGATACCATACCAGATAAGTGCTTTTACATAACCAAATGCCAACCCGCCAGCCGAAAACTGCTCGGGCATATCCGTACGCATTTTCTCGGTGGCTTGATCAATGCTGCCGTCCGGGGCGCCAAAATTCCTCATCATCTGCTCTGTGTTTTCAATAATAGTATCCGTCATTTTTTGCGCAAGGTCAGGATCAATGACTGTGTACAAAACAATATTAAACAGGGTGCCGATGACGCCCGAAATTGCAAGTACCGTAAATCCGTGGATGAATGCTTTTCCATAGGGCAAGTAGCCTCCAATTTCAGTGCGATAATTTATGCCGGCATAAATCACTACACCAAGGCCAATGATCATAATAAGACCAAGAAACTTAAAACTCGCCATAAAAGTGAAGTCAATTGCATAAATGGCAATCACACAAACAATGGATATGATGCCCAGGATCACACCATACTTCAAGGCATGACTGTAAATACTTACCGGTGCTTCTTGTGAGTCTTCCATAAATTTTTGGGGTTTATTTAGATTAGTTGTGGTTGCCGTCTTAAAATTACAGAGATTATTACGCTAATAAAAAAGCCAATTTGAAAGGTCTGCCAGGTATATAATCCCACCAGGTAGGCCAGGGAGATAAACGGGAGTTCTCTTAAACTGTTGTCTATCGTCACCTTCCCAATCTGATCAATGGATTCGGGGGGGATATTCCGGATCTGGTCTGTGAGCTGGCGGATATATTCGGCTACAAAATCAGGCTGTAAGGAGCCAAAAACAAAGATGCCGGTGTCAGCCACCAGCGCGGCAGTGCTGAGAAAAATAATGCTGCCACCCAGACCCTGGAAGAAGGTGAGTGTACCCTCGTAAAAATAATCGCGCACCTCCTTGAGTGAAAAAAACAGCAACAGGGAAAACGCCGGCACCCGGAAATCAAAGAAAGGATTGATCAGAAAGGGATGCTTACCCATATAATAGAGAGAAACCACGCATCCAGCACAAAGAAATCCGGCGATCGCACCGTAGCGCAAACACACGTGTACCAGGGGCGAGTGAATAAACCGGTTAAGCATCAATCCAATTCCTGGCGTTGTTGAACACGGCCACCGCCTTGCCTTTTATTTTCTTTCCAAACCACGGCGAGTTTTTTGCTTTCGAGAAATTACTCTTCTCGTCCAGCGTCCAGGAGCGGGAAGGGTCGAAGAGGGTCAGGTTGGCTTTTTGATTTT
>JAYWDR010000133.1:0-2292 GCA_043779735.1 Cyclobacteriaceae bacterium
AGGCAATAACCGACTCCATGCACCCTCCGTAGGAAATGGCCCAGGGGCAATGGCATTGCTGCGAATGCCATACTTGGCCCACTCAACCGCAAGTGAACGGGTCAAAGCCAGCACACCCGCCTTTCCACAGGCCGAGGGTACCACATAGCCTGAACCAGTCCACGCATACGTGGTGACAATGTTCAGAAATGTGCCCGGCTGTTTCTTGGCGATCCAATTCTTGCCGGCAGCAAGCGTTACATAGTAGGTACCCCGCAACACAATATCCACGACAATATCAAAGGCCCGATGCGACAACCGCTCTGTCGGACTTATAAAATTTCCTGCAGCATTATTCAATACACCATGCAACTGACCAAACTCTTTCTCCGCAGCCTGAATGACTTTTTCTACTTCATCGTATTTGCGGATATCGCAGGCTACAGCCAATACCTTTCCTCCGGTCTCCTTCATCAACTCGTCGGCGGCTTTGTCGATGACGTCCTTCTTCCGGCTGCTGATCACCAGGTTGGCGCCCAACTCCAGGAGATACTTGCCCATTGATCGCCCAAGGCCCGTGCCACCACCCGTAATGAGAATAGTTTTTCCTTTGAATGCGTCTGACTTAAACATGCCTTCTGTATGATTCATTTGTGGGTAGGATTGGGTTTTTGAGCTTATTTATCCGTTATGTCAAATCTAACGAGTTTGTGCCATTATACACTTTTTGGTAGCAGGTCAATATCCACCACAGTTCTCGCAAAGACGCCAAGATCGCCAAGGGAGAGCCTTTTTTTCTTGCACCTTCGTGTCTTTGTGAGAAACCTGCATTCATTTACTCTTTGGATTCATGAGAAATGGAGACGCAGCTGTTTCTATCCTTTTGCACGTACCAAACCAAACCCTTACTTTCGTAGAAGATTTTTTTAAACTCATTGCTTTATGAAGCTATTTTTTAAGCTATTTATCCTGTCCCTCTTATTAACCACTCAATCCTGTGTCGTCACCAAGAGGAAATTTGACGATATGCTGGCTCAAAAAGTGAAGACGGAAGGTGAGTTGGCCGAGAAGGCCGAACAACTCGATAAAGCCGAGACCCGCCTCAAGGACCTCGATGAGCGGATTGCCAAACTGGCCGCTGACACCACGACGTTGGGCGAACAAAAACGAAATACGGCCAATCAGTTGGCCATTCTTAACCTGGAATACGACAAGCTCAACGCCTACTACAAGAACCTCCTCAGCAACAGCGGCAAGCTGAACCGCGACCTGGTGGAGCAGCGCGATCAGCTGTATGCCATCCAGGAGAAGCTGGATAATACGCGTAAACTAAATGATTCCCTGAGTACGAGCCTTATTGAACGTGAACGCAAGGTCAAGGAGTTGGAAACGGTATTGGCGAACAAGGATAAAGCGGTCCAGGACCTGCGGAAAAAAATTACCGACGCCCTGCTGGGCTTCAAGGAAAGCGACCTGACAGTCCATGTCAAGAATGGGAAGGTTTATGTATCGCTGGCGGAGCAGTTGCTCTTCAATTCAGGCAGCATTGTAGTGGATGCCAAAGGGGTTTCCGCCTTGCAGCAGTTGGCCAAGGCGCTCAAAGACCAGAAGGATGTTCAGATCATGGTGGAAGGTCATACCGACAATGTACCAATCGGGAAGAAATCACAGTACATGAATGACAACTGGGACCTGAGCGTCATGCGCGCTACATCAATCACCAGGATATTGACATCTGCCGGCGTGAAATCGGCGCAGATTACCGCTTCGGGAAAAGGGGAGTATGCACCGCTGATGGTGAACACTTCAGACGCCAACAAGCAGAAGAACCGGAGGACGGAAATAATTGTTACACCTCATCTGGATGAGCTGTTTAAGATTCTGGGGACCAACTAGCTGATTTAGCATGGGAAAACTCCTATACCTTGCTATCGTTGTTATCGACGTCATTGTCGTTATGGACATCCTGAGGAGCAAAAAGAGCGTAGAGAAAAAGGTGCTGTGGACTGTGGCCGTAATTTTTCTGCCCGTGCTGGGTGCGCTTCTCTATTTTTTTGTAGGGCGAAAGTGAGCGCGATCCTCTCATTTGAGAGCGTGTTGCACCTTGGCGAGACTGTAGTGAGTTAGTATATTTGACAATGCCCTCTGTCCTCCCTGGCTACGAATACGATGTTTTCATTTCCTACCGTCAAAACGACAACCGGTCCGGATGGGTAAGTGAGTTTGTCAAGGGTCTACAAGAAGAGTTGGCTTCAGCCATCAAGTACCCTGTCTCTGTTTATTTTGATTCAAATCCTCATGATGGATTGCTGG
>JAYWDR010000134.1:0-2290 GCA_043779735.1 Cyclobacteriaceae bacterium
ATGCATTGGCTGCGTATAGACCGCTACTACAGCAGCGACGGCAAGCCTGGTGACTATCAGTCCTTGGAAAAAGCTTCTGAAAATCCGGAAGTCGTTTTCCAACCAATGCTTTGCCAGCATTGCAACAACGCTCCCTGTGAAACGGTGTGCCCGGTAGCGGCGACCACACATAGCACCGAAGGACTTAATCAAATGGTATACAACCGTTGCATTGGTACACGCTATTGTGCCAACAACTGTCCTTACAAGGTTAGACGCTTCAACTGGTTTAAGTATCACGACAACCAACAGTTCTATGAAGTGAACCCAGCCATGAATACTGACCTTGGCCGCATGGTCTTAAATCCTGAAGTGACCGTACGATCACGTGGCGTAATGGAAAAGTGTTCATTCTGTGTGCAACGGATTCAGGCTGGTAAGCTCGCAGCGAAGAAAGATAGAAGAACTGTGAAAGATGGTGAAGTGGTGACCGCGTGTCAGGCTGCTTGTTCAGCGGGGGCCATTGTATTCGGCGATATGAATGATTCTGAAAGCCGTATCACCAAGCTTTTGAAAATAGAGAAGGATGAGAAGCGGCCTTATGGTATCGACAAAAAAATCGGAAACCCCCGAGCATACCGTGTGCTGGAAGATATTGGCACGAAGCCAAATATATTCTATCTCACCAAAATCAGAAACAAAGAGGAAGCGAAAGAACACGCATAAAGTAATTGAAGTAGCAACCCGGAACGTTAACCTATGCAAGCATCATCAGTTTTACGAGAAACATTAGTAACCGGTGGAAAAACCATCGCCGATGTGTCCCATGACATCAGTCGGCAGGTGGAAGGCAAGCCTACCCGATTATGGTGGATGGCCTTCGGCGTTTCACTCGTGCTATTGGCTTGGGGCGCCTATTGCTGTTGGATAATGCTGTGGAATGGCATCGGGATGTGGGGACTCAATAAGACAATCGGTTGGGCGTGGGACATTACCAACTTCGTGTGGTGGGTTGGTATCGGTCACGCGGGCACCCTTATCTCAGCGATTCTCTTGTTGTTCCGTCAGCGCTGGAGAATGTCCATCAATAGAGCCGCTGAAGCGATGACGATTTTTGCGGTGATTTGTGCACTAAGTTTTCCGGCCTTTCACATGGGCCGCCTGTGGCTGGGGGCCTATTGGGTATTCCCTCTGCCAAATGCTTTTGGATCACTTTGGGTGAATTTCAATTCACCGCTTCTTTGGGATGTGTTTGCTATCTCGACTTATTTTTCCGTTTCCCTGGTTTTCTGGTACATGGGCCTAATCCCTGATTTTGCCGTGATCCGCGATCGTGCCGTGAAGATGGGAAACAAGTCACGTGCCAATATTTACAACGCCCTGAGCTTTGGTTGGGACGGCGCTGCAAAAACATGGATGCGGTATGAATCGGTAGCCCTTATTCTCGCGGGACTCTCCACACCGCTTGTTCTTTCCGTCCATACAATTGTGTCGATGGACTTCGCTACATCGGTGGTGCCTGGATGGCACACGACTATTTTCCCTCCCTACTTTGTGGCAGGTGCAATCTTTTCTGGTTTTGCCATGGTACTCACACTTCTTTTGGTGACCAGAAAAGTTTTCAAACTGGAAGACTACATCACAATCTATCACGTGGAGTTGATGAATATCGTTATTATTATCACGGGTTCCATCGTGGGCGTGGCCTATATCACAGAGTTCTTTATTGCCTGGTACGGACAAGTGCCTGCAGAGCAGTATGCCTTTATCAACCGGGCTACCGGTCCCTATTGGTGGGCATACTGGTCCATGATGACCTGCAATGTTATTTCACCTCAGCTTTTCTGGTTTAAGAAAATTAGAACCAGCCTGGTGGCTACCTTTATTATCTCCATCATTGTAAACATTGGAATGTGGTTCGAGCGATTTGTAATTATCGCCACCTCACTTCACCGCGATTACCTTCCTTCCAGCTGGACCATGTTTCACCCTACTATGTATGATATCGGTCAGTACTTATTCACGTTTGGAATATTCTTCAGCTGTTTCCTGCTGTTTGCCAAGTTTTTTCCAGTGGTCAACATGGCAGAGATGAAGAGTATTATCAAGGCTACGTCGGAGAAAAAAAATTCGGCTCACTAAATGAAATAGTTTATCATGGCGCAAAAGGAAAATTTTTTAGTTGGAATTTTTGATGACGAAGATGTTCTTGTCCACGCGGTGGAGAAGATCCGTGATAAGGGAGTAAAGATCAAAGAAGTGTATTCTCCCTTCCCGGTGCACGGTTTGGATGAGGTGCTCGGCTACACAC
>JAYWDR010000135.1:0-2280 GCA_043779735.1 Cyclobacteriaceae bacterium
AGCGGGTGTCAGGCTCGCCATCCAACGTTTAATTGAACGTACCGAGAAAGAAGACGGCGAATTGGTCATTTCCCGGAACGGAAAGATTGTTCGCATAAAGGCCCGCGAGTTGACTAAGAAATAGAATTATGCGAAGCCTGCAATCATTCTATGCTGTAGTCACCTTGGGAAAGTTCATTTCCTTTATCAATTTTTGAAAGCGTGGGCTGGCCCGCAAGTTCTCCCAGGTTGGATCAACTCCAAGAAAGACCATCTCAAAATCGCGCTCTTCATAACCTTTCTCCAGCCAATTAAGGGCCTCATCACTTTCTCCAGCGTACAAGTATAGTCGTGCAATCAGCGTTGGTTGAACGAAGCTTCGGGTGAATCTCTCGGCTAAGGTTTGCGCAGCAAGCCGCATCGACCCGGAATATCCTCCCTTTGTAAAACCGCGGGTAAGAGCGTCGGCGATTTCAGGGCCATGCAGCGCGCCGAAATACACCTCAGCTGCAGTCAGCGCCTTATCAGGCATACTCTTTTGCTGGAAGCAGCACCATAGTCCCAATTGAGCGAGTGGGAAGTTGGGTTCCATACGGAGCGTATTGTGGAACTGCGTTATCGCCTCGTCATTATGCCACTGCAAGAAAAGCTGTTTGCCAAAATGCCACTGGAAAAAACAATTGAGCGGGTCCAATTTTATGGCGTGCTTTATTTGAGCCTCTGCTTCTTCCCATTGTTTCATTGAGCTCAGCAATAAACAGTAGAACACGCGGGCATCAGCGTAACTCGGATTAAGCTCTATCGCACGTCTGTACTCTTGCTCGGCACCAGGCCAGTCCCACTCAAACCAACACCTGACCCTGCCCACCAGATCATGGACTTCAGCGGAGGTGTCATCGAGCTGGAGAATTTTCTCCTCCATTGTCTTTACATGGGGATAGGCCTCACGAGGCGCAACCAACCCCATGGATGTGCGTATTCCCCAGGTGTCACCGATAGCACCGTGCGCCAGCGCATAATTCGGATCTTTCTCCAAGGCAATCTGAAAATGCTGCAGTGCAATTACGGCGTGTTCTGGACTGTACATGTACCAGTGAAAGCGGCCTTTGAGATACGCTTCATAAGCTTCAGGGTTGACCCGCCGGGCATTGGCTAGGCGTCTGCTCTCCTCAGGCGTTACTACTACCTTGATTTCCCGGGCAATGGCTTGCGCAAGGTCGCTCTGCAAAACCAGAACATCCTCCAGATCTCGGCTGTACCCTTCCGACCATATGTGGTAGCCATCGGCAACGCTAATTAGCTGAACCGTTATGCGAAGATGGTTCCTGGATTTCCGCACACTCCCTTCAAGCAAATATTCAACATTGAGCTTTCCTCCAATTTCCCGAACATCGATCTTTTTTCCCTTGAATGAAAAAGCTGAAGTGCGCGCCACCACATGGAGGTCTTTGATTTTTGACAGGGCATTGATAAGCTCCTCCGCCAACCCGTCGCAGAAATACTCCTGGTCTTTTTCCGGGCTCATGTCCTCAAACGGCAGCACGACGATTGACTTGCTTAGTGGGGACTTTGTTTCTGCTGTTTCAGCCTCATGTGAAGGAGAATAGAAATCGGGATTATCAAAATTCTTTAATCCCTCGATGATCTCTTTCACGGCATTCGCAACCTTGTTGACCTGGTTCCGATATTTGGTTTTGTTCAGATTTTCCGACGGATCGTCATCGGGGCTTAGCGGGCGGTTTACGCCGGGTTCCTTATAAATAAATTCTACCGCTCGTAAGGCTGAACCTATTTCAGTTTCCAGAGCTTTCTGATCCCCAGCATCCAGGCCATGAATTTTTATCGGAAGGATCCGGCTGGCCACATTTCCATTTGAAAGTTTTACCTCTCTTCCAAACTGATCTTTCTTTGCCAACTCATTGAACGCACAAAACTCCTGCTGCCACGCAAAGGATTTTTGATCGCAATAAGTCTGGGAGATGATGGGAATGAAAATGAGGCACTTCAGTTTTCCTTCCAGGCTCTTGTCAACGTGGTGGGTTTCGAGGAGGCCATCGTGTGGGTTTTCATCGAAGTAGATGGAAATGTCTTCTTTGAAAGTGGCTTCGAGTTCTTTTTTCAGGTTCGCCACAAACTCGGTTACCCAGCCATCGTACTTTGTCCTTCTGGCGGTAGGAGATAAAGATGTCGTATTCGTAACCAGTGAGGAGGGAGGGCATAGTATTTCACTAAAATGTATAGATGCCTTATTTCATCTTTACAAATTCATTAACATCAATATCAGCCTGCTTTAAAATCGCT
>JAYWDR010000136.1:0-2276 GCA_043779735.1 Cyclobacteriaceae bacterium
ATGGTTGTTATCTCCTGCGAAACCAAGAAAAACCTGGTTGAAAATCCAGCGGCCGAAGGGTTTGATATTGCAAACTCCGATCCGGCAGCCATCGAACTAGCCGATAGTATTATGACGGCCATGGGAGGCAGATCAAACTGGGACAAGGCGCGTTTCATCTCCTGGAATTTCTTTGGCAGAAGGAACTGGGTGTGGGACAAGACCATGGGAAGGGTACGTATTGAAAGCTTGAAGGACAGCATAATCTATTTGCTTAATGTGAACGATTCAGTCGGCCGGGTGCAAGTGAAAGGCCAGGAATTGACAGAGCCGGACTCCCTTAAGAAAATGCTGAAAAAAGCCAAGTCAATGTATTTCAACGACATGTATTGGCTCGCCATGCCATTTAAACTGAAGGACGCAGGCGTAACCTTAAAGTATATGGGAGAGGACACACTGAAAGGCAATCGGTACAATGTGCTTCAGTTGATGTTCCATGAAGTGGGCGATACACCCCAAAACAAGTATAGAGTTTACGTAGATGTGAAACAGAAGTTGGTCCGGTATTGGTCTTACTACAAAGACAGCAAGCAAGACACCGCCAATTTTACACATCCATGGGACAACTACCAGAGACATGGGAATATTTTGTTGTCGGGTGATCGCTCTGATGGTGGAGGGCCCAAGAACGTAAAAGTAGAGGAGACAGTGTCCGACAAAGTCTTCACAGAATTTCAATGATATGTTCTTAAATCTTGAAACGATACCTCCTTTTTACAAGGGCTATGTAAAATTAGTGGAGCACCCGGATGTGCTGCAAGCGATGCGTATTTCAGGATACCGCACCATGGAATTGATCCACTCCATACCAGAAGCCAAGAGCGACTTTCGCTATGCGGAAGGCAAGTGGTCGATGCGGGAAGTATTGTGCCATATGATTGATGCAGAACGAATTTTTGGATATCGGGCGCTGCGTTTTGCACGAAATGACAATACCCCCCTGGCTGGTTTTGATGAAAAGCAGTATGCCACTCAGTTGAATGCCTCGAGCCGCAATCTTAAACAAATTGGTGACGAAATGCAGCACTTGCGCACCACCTCAGTCGATTTGTTTGAAAGTTTTAATGAAGAGATGCTTAAGCGGAAAGGTTCTGCCAATAGCAATGAATTTTCTGTTGTCGCACTGGGCTTCATAATTGCAGGCCATGAAACACACCATTGTAAAATATTGCGGGAGCGCTACTTAAATGCCTGATGACGATGCCCCGCTGGTGTTGGGTTATCCTAGGCGTGGCTGCCAGCGGCTGCTCGACACATCGGTATTTGTCTGTGCCATTGCATAAGGCTGAAAAGGACTTCAAGGATCATATTGGTATGGTACTTTACGACCCGATTAGCCGGAAAACAATCTACGAACATCAAGGTGACCGGTACTTCACTCCCGCCTCCAACATAAAGATTTTTACTTTCTACTCTTCTCTTCAATTATTGGGTGACTCCATTCCCGCGCTGCGGTATATTCAGCGGGATGACTCCTTGATTTTTTGGGGAACCGGTGACCCCAGTTTTCTGTATGAGAACACTTACAAAGAGGGAAGGGTGTATAACTTCTTGAAGGACCGCCCGGAGAAACTATTTTTCTCTTCCAGCAATTTTCAAACAAAATATTTTGGGCCTGGCTGGGGATGGGATGACTACAATGAGTCTTATCAGGTAGAGAAGACCCCATTTCCAATGTATGGAAACAGATCGACCGTTCGCCAGAATGGAGGAACCCTTCAGTCCTATCCACCAGTTTTTAAATATGCACCAGTTGACACCTCCCTACTGAGGGAAAGATCCGTCCTGTCCAGAGCGATTGATTCCAATGTGCTCAATTATTCGCCGGGGAGAAATGGGTCAACGGAATGGACTATGCCATTTCATGGCAGTGATGAATTAGTGAGTAAACTATTGGCAGATACACTGAAGAAAGAGGTGAACGTGATTTCAAGAAGACTCCCTTCGGAAGCAAAAACATTCTACTCGGTACCAGCGGATAGTTTGTACAAAGTGATGATGCAGGCAAGTGACAACTTCATTGCTGAGCAGTTGCTGATGATGTGCGCAAGTGCGGTCAGTGATACACTCAAACCAGAAATTGCCATAGAGTATGTGAAAAAGAAATTCTTATTTGATCTGCCGGACAAGCCTGTCTGGGTCGATGGGTCGGGCCTGTCGCGTTACAATTTACTTACCCCACGTTCCATAGTGAGGCTTTGGGAGAAGATTTATGCTATTGTACCCAGAGAGCGCTT
>JAYWDR010000137.1:0-2276 GCA_043779735.1 Cyclobacteriaceae bacterium
ATGAGTGATATGAATTCAATCGAAGCCATGGAATTCCTTCAAAGTAAAATGAAGGGAACCCGAAATAATTCGGAGTTCTTGATTTCGATGAACGGGTAACATCAATTTTATTATTAGAAACCTGACCCACAGAAAGTGTAAACAAGCCAACCAAGACAATAGTCAGACAGAACTTCGTCATGATTAATAGAAACAATAATAAGGTTTAATTTCAATAACCGGCTCCTCGACAGATTCAAAGCGTCAATTAATTTTCAAATTTTACAATCAACGAATTTATTATTTCCTCTTACGTTCATGAAAGGCTCCCTTGAATTCCGGGTCCTCGTATCTCTTCTGCCGGTCAATTTCCCTGGCAATTTGTTGGGCCTCGGTTGCAGGAGTGGGTTCAATTTTTACCTGCCCGGGTAATCTCACGATTAGGATCTTTTCACGCATGAGTTCTTCAATTTTCCTCACGTGATACTTTTCCGCATCCGTTACGAACGTAATGGCCTTCCCAGTCTGCAAAGCGCGCCCAGTCCGACCTATGCGGTGAATATAATCTTCGTACAGCATAGGAACATCAAAGTTGATGACATGTGACACGTTGGTCACATCGATTCCTCGGGACGCAACATCGGTGGAAACCAAAATGCGGAGGCCGCCCTTTTTGAACTCATTCATGGCATTGATGCGGCTGTTTTGCCCTTTATTCGAGTGGATCACTCTCACGGAACCCAACTGTTTACGTTCTATAAACTTGAATACATTGTTCGCCGAATCCTTGGTTCGCGTAAAAATCATTACCCGTTGGTAGGTCTCCTCGTCATGGAGGATGTGTTCAAGCAGGTGGATTTTTGTTTTTAGGTTGGGGACATAAAATAGTTCCTGCTCCACTTGCGTGGCCGCCATCGTCATGGGTGTAGCTTCCACTTTGATCGGAAACTCCAAGAACTCCTGACTTAACTTCTCAACCTTGGCAGGAAAAGTTGCGGAAAAAAGGAGATTTTGACGTTTGGATGGAATGACCTCAAAGATCTTCCTCAACTGATGCATGAAGCCCATGTCGAGCATCCGATCAGCTTCATCCAGCACAAGAATCTTGATTTGCTTAACCGTTATTTCATTACGGAAATAAATCTCCATAAAACGTCCTGGGGTGGCAATGAGTAGGTCTACACCTGCCTGTAAGGACTCAATTTGAGTTTTGGGTCCAACGCCACCATAAAGTGCGACGAACCTGAGGTCGGTAAATTTTGCCAAAACCATGGCATGTTCGGCTATCTGGACCACCAACTCTTTGGTGGGCGCCAAAATCAGCGCACGCGGCTCTTTGGCCTGCGCATGATTTATCTTTTTCAGGATAGGCAACAAATAGGCCGCTGTCTTACCGGTGCCCGTCTGGGCAATGCCAATGACAGCCTGACCTCCCAATACCAGTGGAATGACCTTTCGCTGAATCTCTGTAGGGTTTTGAAACCCAGCCTCCGCCACGGCGGACAACAACTGTGGGTTAAGTTTTAAAGCCTCCCATGAATACTTTTCCGCTTCCAAAACAATTGGATTTACCTTTGCCGACACATGAATACGATAATCGTAAACGCGAAGATAGTAAACGAAGGCAAGGTCACTGAAGGTGATGTTCATATTCGCAATGAACGAATCGAAAAAATAGGTCCGCAACTCTCGACAAAGGGCGCTCGCATCATCGACGCGAAGGGCAGCTATCTGCTGCCGGGACTCATTGATGATCAGGTACATTTTCGTGAACCCGGCCTCACCCACAAAGGCACCATTTTCACTGAATCCCGAGCGGCCGTGGCCGGGGGAGTTACCAGTTTTATGGAAATGCCAAACACCGTTCCTCCCACCTTCACCCAAGAACTTCTGGAACAGAAGTATGCAACGGCTGCAAGTGATTCACTGGCCAACTATTCCTTCTTCATGGGAGCTTCCAATGACAATCTGGAAGAAACGCTAAAAACCGATTTGAATAAAGTTTGTGGTCTCAAAATTTTCATGGGATCTTCCACTGGCAATCTTCTGGTTGACAATCCAAAAATAGTAGAAGGTTTCTTTTCAAGATTTCCCGGTTTGATCGCTACCCACTGTGAAGATGAGCCCACCATCCGAAAAAATTCCGAGACTTTCAAGAAGAAATTTGGAGAGGATGTACCCCTCGAATTCCACCCACTTATCAGAAGCGCTGAAGGATGCTATAAATCATCATCGTTTGCTGTTGATCTGGCAAAAAAACATGGTACACGCCTGCACATCTTGCATATATCTACCGC
>JAYWDR010000138.1:0-6750 GCA_043779735.1 Cyclobacteriaceae bacterium
TAGAACCATCCGGGCCTGATCGACACATCCACTTCGGCAGGAATCCATTGATTGCCGTTTTCTGAACCCTCATTTAATAGTTTTTCAATACCGCCTTTGCCTGCGAACAGCGTATCACGACTGATCGTGCACCAGTTTGTCTCGCCAGCACTGCCGCTTTCATTTCCGACCCAGCGCACGCCCGGTCCTGCGTCGCTAAAGAAAATAATGGCAGGTTCCATCTTTCTCACCAGGCCTAGGGTCGTTGGCCAGTCGTAATAGGTGGCTCCGTTAATACTTCGCTTTTCACGCTTGCCTCCGTAGAATCCATCGCCGCCGTTGGCTCCATCAAACCACATTTCAAAGACTGGACTATATTGCGTGAAGAGTTCTTTCAACTGGTTTCGATAATAGTCTACATAGGCCGGTGTTCCATAGTCTTTATGATTCCGGTCCCACGGCGACAAGTAGACACCGAACTTAAGCCCATACTTTTTACAGGCTTGCGACACTTCCCTGACGATATCACCCTTTCCATTTTGCCAGCGACTGCTCTTTACCGAGTGTTCCGTGTACGCGCTGGGCCACAGGCAAAAACCATCGTGGTGCTTGCAGGTAAGGATTAGACCTTTGAAGCCGGCTTTCTTGAAGGTGCTCACCCATTGGTCCACATCGAGTGCTGAAGGACTAAAGACTGCCGGGCTCTCATCTCCATAGCCCCATTCCTTGCCTGTAAATGTGTTGGTAGTAAAATGTACAAAGGCATTCATCTCCATGTTGTGCCAGGCCAGTTGGCTTTCACTAGGAACAACCAGTAGGGGTGCAGGTGGAGAGGCCTCCTTCTTCTTGCAGGAAGCAAGTACTAGGAACGCCAGTATAAATATGTTTTTCATATTGATTAAATCTACGGTGCCATGAGTTGCCTAATTGCGTCTTCAACATTTTCCACGGGTAGCTTGCAGGTCTTGTTGTAGCAAACATAAATTATTGTCTTTCCGTCTTTTGCATCACGTTCCCGCAGGAGCGGCAATTGGCTTTTTGTATTAGTTCCTAGCATCAGACCAAAGGGAAGGAATCTCGCATGAAGTTCTTTTCTTGTTTTCTCTGCATCCTTTCCGACAATCACGATTTCTGCAATTCCCTTCGTGATTTCTGCAAATAAGATTCCCCAATTCGACATGTACCCTGGTTCAGTGGTGATCATGGTGGCGAGCCGCGAGGTCATATCGGTGGCCTTCTTTATCCAGACTTCCTTGTCAAGCAAGATTCCGAGATGGTATAGATTCCGCGCCATCACGGAATTGGAGGATGGGATGACGTTGTCAAATATCTCCTTCTTTTTGGCAATAAGTTTCTCGGAGGTACGGGACGAAAATTGAAAATATCCTTCCACTTCGTCATAAAAATTCTCCCAGACATAGATTGTCCATTCCTTTGCCTTGTGGAGGAACTGCTCATCGAACGTTACTTGATAGAGGGACGTGTAGGCCTGTATCAGGAAGGCATAGTCCTCCAAAAATCCTTCTGTCTGTGAGTGCTTGTTCTTGAAGGCACGGTGTAGTTTTCCGCCACTGATAAGTTTTCCTTCGATGAATGAAATATTTTTCAGAGCCATCTGAAGGAACTTATTATCGCCAAAGGCTTTGTAGGCATCGGTAAGTCCCTGCACCATCATGGCATTCCATCCAGCCAGCACTTTGTCATCAAGACCTGGCCGAATTCGTTTATCCCGATCTTGAAGCAATTTCTTTTTACCACTGTTGACCAGTATATTTAATTCATCAAGGCCAATATTTAATTCAGATATGAACTGGGAATCATTATCTATACGCATGAGAATATTCCGGCCGTGTTCCCAGTTACCTTCAGGCGTGGCGCCAAAGTATTCTGGTGAAATATCCTCTTTGGTAAGCAGGCTCGTCAATTCACTCCAGGTCCAGGTATAGAATTTACCTTCCACGCCTTCGCTGTCGGCATCCAGGGCAGAATAGAAACCTCCTTCAGGATGCATCATTTCTCGCTGTAGCCATTGTACCGTGTCGTAGACAACTGCTTTGAAGTGATCACACTTCGTTAGCGCAAATGCTTCGGAGTACAGGCTTACCAACTGGGCATTGTCGTACAGCATTTTTTCAAAGTGGGGAGCAAACCATTCTGCATCCACAGAGTACCGGGAAAAGCCGCCACCGATTTGGTCATATAGTCCACCCCTAGTCATCGTATTGAGCGTATGGGCGACCATATGCAACGAGTCTTTGTTATTGCTGACCACATAATATCGGAGCAGGAATAACCAAAGGGTAGGCATGACGAACTTTGGCGCCTTTTCAGTGCCACCCCATTTGCTATCGAATCGGTCGGCCAATCGTTGAAAAATGCTATCAAGGCCTGCTGGACCGAATTTTTCCATTCCGTGCTCTTTAGCAAATCTCTTTAAATCGCCTGTCTGCAGATGCTTTCGTATTTCTTCTGCGGACTCATCGATTTCATTTCTTTGCTGCTTAAAGGCCTTGTCGATTTGTAGTAAAAGTGGCACCCAATTTTTTGGCGGAAAGTACGTGCCGCCAAAAAATGGTTTTTGATCAGGCGTGAGGAATACGTTCAGAGGCCATCCGCCATGCTGTTGCATTGCCTGTACGGCCTCCATATACACTTGATCGATGTCTGGTCGTTCTTCACGGTCTACTTTGATACACACAAAATGTTCATTCATGATTTTGGCGATATCATCATTTTCAAACGACTCACGCTCCATGACGTGGCACCAATGGCAGGAGGAATAGCCGATGCTTACGAGGATAGGCTTATTTTCTTTTTTAGCCTTTTGCAGGGCGTCGGCACCCCACTCATACCATTGTACAGGATTGTAAGCATGCTGCAGCAGGTAGGGACTGGTTGAATTGATCAACCGATTGGGTTTGGTATGTTTCGTGGCGTCAAGCATGTCAACTGTTAAGGTGCATTGTTACTTGAATAAAATGTTCTGACTTAGAATCTTGCCCCTGCCTGTCGGGTTGGCAGGCCTAATCGGTTTCATAATTATACTGCAAAGAGGCAATGACGCTAAGGAATTGCCAATTTGATGATGAGGGGACTGTTTCAAATTTCTAAATAGGTATTAGCTATTTTATTTTCTCTGCGGAATTTCTTTGCGTTTCGTCTTAGCGGTGAATAGGTAGGCTTAAAATGACAATTGGGATTTGAGTTGATTGATTTCCATCTCAACATCCACCAGGGATTTCAGTTCTTCCAGTCGTCCAACGGCCTCATGTATAAACTTTTTATGAGCCGCACTGTCGGGATGAAAAGGCCTGTGGGCAAGGGTTTTCCTAATTTCGCCCCATGATTTCAAAAAGGCAAGGGTTGCCTGATCGCAATAGTGGTTTGAAAACTTTGACCAGATATACTCCAGCGCAAATTCAGTAGGATGGATCAAATCCTTTTCATAAAACCGGTAGTCCCGCAAATCGTCCATCATCATTTCATATGCTGGAAAATAGTGAACCTGTTTATACTTTTCAGACAGTTGATGACAGGCCAGCCGGAGGACAGCCTTACTGACACTGTTCAATGGAAGTGTATCATTCAAATGCCTCACCGGGCTTACCGTCAGGATAAATTGGATAGTAGGGTTAAAAGATTCAATTGATTTAAGGACGGAATCGAAGGATTCCACAATCTCTTGATCACTGACCAGGCGGCGGGCAAACAGGGAGCCTGGCATCTTGTGACAGTTTGCTACAGCTGCCTTGGTATCCAACCTTTCATATATCCAGGCAGTGCCGTAAGTCAAAAGCACGACGCCGCAATCTTTCAGATGATGGTGTGCGGAGGCAATGCGCTCTTCAATTTGTTTTTGAAGAATATTCCTGCCCGTGTCAGCCAGGCTTGAATGAAAGTCATAATTATAACTAATTCCATGGTTGACCAGGTAGGTGTGTTCCGTCGGGTATTCATTGAAGCTGGCGTAACAGAACAGTTTGTGTATGGAGAAGGGGTGATAGGTGGTGCCAAAGGGATTGGCCATCGTCTGGAATTTGTTTTCCGTAAGACGCTGGCCAACAGACTGTGCGAAGCAGGAGCCCAGGGTGAGCAAGGAATCCCTCAATCCAAATTTCCATAGGGAAGGCTGCGTCGAAAGTTCTGTCCTGAAGTCCACAGGCTAAAGTTATGTTGATTTTATTCAGAACAATGAGGAGAAAAACTAATTTTACACAACCCAAATCCATTTGTATGGTATTAGACCATTCTATAGAAAAAGTCCCCGTCAGGATTTTCAGCACCTCCGACGAGGCATCCATTTTTGTTGCCAAAGAGATTGCAGCGCTTATAAGGCAGCGCCAGCGTGAAAAGAAGAGTTGTGTGCTTGGGCTTGCCACGGGTTCGACACCCACCCGGGTCTATGCTGAGCTGGTAAAAATGCATGCTGAAGGTTTGAGTTTCAAAAATGTTATCACGTTTAATCTGGATGAGTACTATCCCATGCAACGGGATTCTTTGCAGAGCTATGTGCGCTTCATGCGCGAACATTTGTTCGACCACATCGACATACCCCGGAATAATATTAACATCCCGGATGGGACCCTGCCGAAAGAAAAAGTAGCGGCGTTTTGTAGAACGTACGAAAAAAAGATTGCAGACCTCGGTGGAATTGACATACAGATCTTAGGTATTGGCCGCACGGGTCATATCGGCTTCAACGAACCTGGCTCTTCAGAGCGGTCAGCCACTCGCTTAATTACATTGGATCAGGTGACGCTCATGGATGCGGCCAGCGATTTCTTTGGAGAAGAAAATGTTCCGAAGAAGGCGATCACCATGGGGGTAGGTACTATCTTAAAGTCGAAGCGCACAATCATGATGGCGTGGGGTGAGGGGAAAGGTCCCATTGTGCAGAAGGCCGTTGAAGGACCAATTACCGACCAGGTTCCGTCAACGTACTTGCAGAAGCATCTAAATCCCCTTGTAGTCCTGGATGGCGCGGCCTCTTCACAGCTGACGAGAGTGAAGATACCGTGGCTGTTGGAGAGTTGCCAGTGGGGTGATTCACTGATTCGCAAGGCAGTGGTGTGGTTGTGCCAAAGGGTGAACAAGCCCATTCTTAAACTTACCAACCATGACTACATGGAGCATGGTATGGGTGACCTGGTCACTGAGCACGGCTCAGCCTATCAGGTCAATATAAAAGTTTTCAACCAACTCCAGCATACCATAACTGGTTGGCCTGGCGGGAAACCCAAGGCGGATGATTCCAACCGGCCTGAACGGGCAAAGCCTTTTCCAAAGAGAGTTGTGATTTTCAGTCCACATCCTGATGACGATGTTATTTCGATGGGAGGCACATTCATCCGGCTCGTTGACCAGGGGCATAAGGTTCACGTGGCATACCAGACTTCCGGAAATATCGCCGTGTTTGATGATGATGCCGTACGCTTCGCAGATTTTGTGCGTGATTTCAATGATGCCTTCGGATTGAAAAAGTCGGATGGTGAGAAATTTTACAAGAAGATACTCACCTCCATCAAAGATAAGAAGCCGGGCGCAGTGGATACGCCAGAAGTTATGACGATCAAAGGCCTGATCCGCAGGGGGGAGGCCAAGGCGGGTTGCCGGTATACCGGGATTCCAGATTCGCAGGCACATTTTCTCGATATGCCTTTTTATGAAACAGGTAAGGTGAAGAAGAAACCGCTGAGCGAGGAAGACATTCAAATCATTGTTGATCTCCTGGAGAAAATCAAGCCGCATCAGATTTATGCTGCAGGTGATTTGTCGGATCCACATGGCACGCATCGTGTATGCCTTGCCGCCATCTTTAAAGCGATTGCCAGGTTGAAGAAGAAGCCGTGGATGAAAGATTGCTATGTCTGGCTTTATCGCGGTGCGTGGCAGGAATGGGACATTGACCAAATTGAGATGGCGGTGCCATTAAGTCCGGAGGAGTTGATGCGCAAACGAAGGGCGGTATTCAAACATCAATCGCAAAAGGACAGTGCACTTTTTCCTGGCACAGACCAGCGGGAATTTTGGGTTCGGGCTGAAGATCGCAATCACGCCACAGCAGCTGCCTACAATCAGTTGGGCCTGGCGGAGTATGAGGCTATTGAGGCGTTTGTTAGGTATCAATTCTAAATTGGTCAATTACGAATTACGAATTGGGAAATTGCGGAAGTTGGAATTGGAACCAGTATATTTATCCCTTTTATTCGTAATTGATAATTCGTAATTGATAATTCGTAATTCTCCCCATGTCTTCGCTTCATCTCGTCTCCTGGAATGTCAACGGCATACGCGCCATCATGAAAAAAGGTTTTTTGGAAAGCGTGAAGGCCATGTCGCCGGATGTAATCTGTTTACAAGAGACCAAAGCGGCAGAGGAGGAATCACTGGAATCACTGGAGGTGTTGAAGAGTCATCAAGTGTTTGTCAACTCCTCTAAAGCCAGAAAGGGGTATTCGGGTACCGCCATTATTTCAAAAGCGGAACCGATTAACGTAACCTATGACATAGGGCTGGATGAATTTGACCAGGAGGGAAGGGTAATTACGGCGGAGTTTATGAACTACTTCCTGGTGACCGTTTACACACCCAATGCGGGAGACGGATTGGCCCGGTTGGATTATCGTGAACGATGGGATGCTGAATTCAATAACTACCTCACCTGGCTGAAAAAAAGAAAGCCCGTCATCGTCTGTGGTGATTTCAATGTAGCCCACCAGGCCATCGACCTGGCACGACCCAAGGAGAACTACAATAAGTCAGCTGGCTATA
>JAYWDR010000139.1:0-2272 GCA_043779735.1 Cyclobacteriaceae bacterium
CTTTAAAGAGGGTGCCATTTTTCTATTGCATTAACGACCTTGCTGATTGAACAAATGAGATCAAGGTTACTCAGTACCTTCATGTTAAATCTATGATATGAATTGGACTAGTATAGTTTTAGAAATTGCGACATCAGTTGTTATGGTGGCAGGCTGCGGTTTTCTTTATTGGTTTGTTAAACCATTTCTTGACGCTACAGCAAAGAACGCCGCAATGAAAAACGATGTGGAGGCCTTGACAACGATAGTTGAAAGCATAAAGCGGGACATACATTTGGTGGCTGATAAGCAAAGGCTAATGTTCAGTCATCAGATTCAGAAGGAATTTGACACCTATGTGTCTTTAAGTGGACAGATTAACAATATAGTTGCAGCCTCCCTTAACTTACGTCCAACATTCGAAATGATTGATCCAAATGAATTAGAGATAGATAGAAAGAAGAGAAAATACAGTTTATGGGTTGATGCTTGGAATACCATTGCTCCGTACTATAATTCATCCAAACCATTTTATAGTGAGAGCATTTATGATGAAATCGATGCCATGCTTAAGACATGTCGTTTGGAGGCGGAACTATTCCGGCAGGACCTAACAGATCAACATCAGTCCGAAGAGAGTCATAAGAAAATCATGTTAGGATTAGATAAAATAACAACGATGATAAGGGACAGGATTACAGTTGTGACATCAAACACATAGGCCGGTCCGACTTCAGATTAAGACCTTCTCAGATCGAGGCGCCCTGAGAAAGTCCGTGCAGAGTGTCAAACAGTATCGTGACCAAATTATCGTCCCCATCTTCGACCGAACTTGTGAAAACCATTTCTAACTAGCCCACACCTTCGCCTTCGTAATCAAACACGAAGGCTATGTTCAATTCAATTTCCTGGCAAGAATTCCTAACGGCGATCAGTCTGATCGTTGGCGGATACTACGCAATCACCACACTGTTACTCTACAGTGCTGAGATCACCTCCATTTTCAAACAGAAGAAATCAAACTCTATTGATCAGGGAGGGAGCGAAGATCAAAACGATTCGAATGAATCCAATGATCTCATGGGCAAGGTCAAATACGAGACCCAAGTAAATGTTCCACATGAAAACTTAATCGAGTCCAGTGAGCTTAATGTGACTCAAGATAAGGAAGCCGAAGAGGCAATTATCTCAATTGATCCTCGTGAGGCAATGATGGCAGGCTTTGCCACAGTTCTCCAGGAGGAGATTGCAACGCTGGTCACTGAGTTCTCTTCGAGCACTGAGGGCGAGATTATTCTTGTTTTCAAGTCACTGCTATCGGTCTACCCTCAATTGGTCAGGACACCCCACAAGGATTCACTTAGCCTTTTGATTTGTAATTCCCTTAAAGCGAATTCAGCTTTTCATCCAGAGCTAAATGAAATCAATTCATGGTGGCCTCAAGTGGCAACCAATTCAAGTGACACTCAATAACAATCAATCAAACTCAAATTCTATGAAAAGAACAATTCAGTTTTCAATCAAGAAGGGCAAGGCCCTGGGACTTGCTTTGGTGGTGTATGCCTTAACCTTCATGTTTCCTGCAAATGCACAAGACGGCAATGCCGGCATTAACGAAGCTACGATGAGGATACGTAGCTATTTCGCAACCGGAACCAACCTCATGTATGCCATCGGTGCGATACTCGGATTGGTAGGCGCTGTGAAAGTCTACCAGAAGTGGAACAGTGGTGACCCGGATACCGGTAAGGTAGCTGCCGCATGGTTTGGCAGTTGCGTGTTCCTTGTAATCGTGGCAACAGTTCTCAGATCATTCTTCGGTGTATGAACGGAGCAGGACAAAGGCAATTGCCGACAGTAAAAATCCACGACACTGATTTCTATGTAGACCTCAAAGGGCTCGAATTCAGGCAAGTGGACAATCCGAAGAACGCCATTTCATTCAGAGATGTGCAGGATAACGGAGATCACACGTCCGTCATGTATGACCCTAAGACAAAGAACGCATTCCAGGGGACTTGGCACGAAATGTCAGAACGCGAGGATGTCAAGCTTATAACGCTACCCGCAATGATCAATCTGGACCGCGAAGCACTCATCGGTCAACTCAATCAATTGTCATGGGATGCGCACGTCAAAAGACAACAGAGCAAGCACAAAGATCAGGTTGAGAGCCCGGAGGGGCCTAAGGAGAAAAGACGCCGAAGAGGGCGAGGCATTTAAAAGCAGACTATGAGCAGCGTATATAAAATCAACAAGGGGATCAATAAGCCCATCGAGTTCAAGGGATTGA
>JAYWDR010000140.1:0-2271 GCA_043779735.1 Cyclobacteriaceae bacterium
CCAATGCCTAATTGCAGTGTCGATTTATCCTCCACCAGCCCCGCTACATATTTGCCAATGATCCTGTCTTCCTCCGTCATCTGCGCACCATAGGAAACTTCCGGCAACGGATCGTTGCATTCTACCATAGCATGCAGCTTGCTCACGTGCACAAATCCGTCGCCATGTGTTCTGGGCATGTTGGGGTTCACCTGCGCGATGATTCGCTTGGCATTCCTTGTGGCGGCACGAGCGACATCTACAGAGGTGCCCAATGAACAATAGCCATGCTTGTCTGGTAAGGAAGTATGCAGCATCGCTACATCAATGGGCATCATGTTACTGTCAAAAAGCTGATGAATATCACTTAGGAAAATCGGGATGTAGTCTCCACGTCCTTCATTCACAGCCTGTCGGATGTTGGCAGATACAAACAGAGAATTAAAATAGAAGCTTTCGCCAAATTCTGGTTTGGCAAGCTCTAGATACCCCAGCGTGCTGATCGCTACCAACTCCACGTTTCGCAATTCGCTGGCCCGGTGCGTCAGTGCGTCTAGCAAATAGGTAGGCGTAGCAGCACTCCCGTGAACAAATACCCGGTCACCGGATTGTATTACTTTTACAGCTTCCTCAGCAGTGACAAAAGAATGATTCATAAACAGGATTTTAGCGACCGCAAGTTAAAAAGGCAACGAGTCCCCCAACTGATATTCATCATAAAATCGTTATTTTTCGACCCATGCCAGAACAATTAAAAGTGTCGTTTATAGGTTCCGGTAACCTGGCCTGGCACCTTGCCCCAGGGCTGGAAAATGCCGGGCTGATCATTAAGGAGGTATACAGCCGGAATCCCAGGCACGCCGAGGCACTTACAGAAAGACTGTACCAGGCAGAGGTGAACGACTCTCTTGATTTTTCAACCAGCGATTCTACGGTATTCATCATTTGCGTAAGCGACGATGCTATCAGGGATGTGGCTACCGAAATAATTCTACCCGATGATGCCTTTTTGCTTCACACATCCGGAAGTCAACCTCTTGACATACTCCAGTATGCCGCCATCAACAACACGGGGGTGCTCTATCCACTTCAAACCTTCAGCAAAAACAAACGCGTCGACTTGAAGATGGTGCCCGTCTTCATAGAAAGCAACAATGAAGAAACAGAAAAGGTAATGATGGTGGTGGCTAAAGCGATCAGCCATCAGGTGAAAAAGATCAGTTCGGAGGAACGAAAAGCCTTGCATGTAGCCGCTGTGTTCGCTTCGAATTTTTCGAATCACATGCTTTCACTGTCAAAAGAAATTTTGGAAAAAAATGGTCTGAACTTTGATTTACTGAAGCCCTTGATCAGTGAGACCTATAACAAAAGTCTAATCGTTGGTCCTGAAAATGGACAAACCGGTCCTGCTATGCGCAGTGACATGGAAATACTGGACCGTCACCTACTATTCCTTCAGGACGATGAAGCCATAGCAGAAATCTATAAGCTTATAAGTCAGAATATTATCGATCGCTACAATCCCGCTTGACTCTAAAAGTTTGGCTAACTTTCACTTAACTTAGGGCATCATGAAAACAACGCTTGTATTCACCTTCCTCCTTGTTTCTTTTATCTTGCAGGCACAAGATTCAAAAAAAGAAGCCCCCATAAAGGTTTCTCACACCCTCCTGAATGTCACGGCTCAACCGCTCCTCATCGTGGATGGCGTCAAAAGACCAGGGTTGCTCGGACCTAATTCTAAAAATTTAGACCTGGACATGAATCCAGATAACATTAAAAAAATTGAAGTCGTAAAGGGAAAAAGCGCTACGCTCCTTTACGGAGAAGAGGGTAAAAATGGTGTCATCCTTATCACGACCAAAAAGACTAAAAACAAAAAATCCGAACTGCCGCGCTAGGTCAATATCCTGCTATGGAAAATCCCCGGCGCATTTATAACCCAGTACAAAAAGACTACGTCACCTTTTTGAAAACTTCTGAAGAAACCAACGGCGGACAAACTTTAGTAGACGTTGAGCTTGCTCCAAAAGGTGGCGTCGGCATTCACTATCACAAAACCTACTCTGAGAAATTCGATTGTCTTGAAGGTGAGCTCAAAGTACAAGCTGGAAAAACCATCCACACACTTTTACCCGGACAAACGGTCACAGCACAACCCTACGCCAACCATCGCTTTTTCAATACATCTGATAAGGTCTGTAAATTTCGTGTGGAACTTCGGCCGGCCAGTCGTGGCTTTGAACAATCCCTTCAGATCGGATATGGTCTGGCTCGCGATGGAGAAACAAA
>JAYWDR010000141.1:0-2270 GCA_043779735.1 Cyclobacteriaceae bacterium
AGTCGACCTTTTATGTCGTCACCAATTGGCATCTGAATAGGCGAACCCGTGTCGGTCACTTTCATCCCACGTACAAGTCCTTCGGTGCCGTCCATTGCCACGGTGCGAACGCGATCTTCACCTAGGTGCTGCTGACATTCAAGTACGATGCGTGTGCCGTCATTTTTTGTAACCACCAAAGAGTCAAGAATATTCGGGACCTTGGTGCCCGGTTCATCAAATGCAACGTCCACAACAGGACCGATGACTTGCGTAATTTTGCCAATGTTTGCCATTACTGACTAAGGTTAGAGGTCTTTAAATCCGGCACTAAAGTAGGTTTAGCAGACGGCATCGCCAAGGACGAAAGTCAGAAATCCGTGAAATTTTTAGGTGGCAAATGCACATGAATCAATGATTTTGATCAGGTGCTGTGCAATTCAATCCTAAAAGTCGTCCCTTGATTTTCCCCCGAGGATTTCACAAAAATTTTGCCTGCGTGATAGAGTTCAATAATACGCTTGGCAAGCGCGAGGCCTAGCCCCCATCCCCGCTTTTTAGTTGTAAAGCCAGGTTTGAAAACACTGGAAACAATGGATTTTGGCATACCCTTTCCTGTGTCGGATATGTCAATAAAAACTTTTCCTTCACTCCCTCTCAAGATCTTGATGGCGATGGTGCCAGTACTCCCCATCGCATCTACGGCATTTTTGCAGAGGTTCTCAATGACCCATTCAAAAAGAGGTGCATGGACCATGGCACGGATGGTTTCGGAAAGGGTGTATACCTCGATGTTAATCTTGGAGGAAACACGAGGCTGAAGATAGCCTACTACATTGTTAATTAATTGATAAACATTTTCGTCTTTCAAAACGGGCGTGGAGCCGATGCTTGAAAATCGTTCGGTGACCACCCTAAGTTTATGGATGTCTTTATCAAGTTCCTCCACAATCCCCTTGCCCTTGAATTGAGGGTCATCGCGCAACACCTCTATCCATGCCATGAGCGAAGAGAGCGGGGTGCCTAGCTGGTGGGCCGTCTCTTTGGCGAGCCCTACCCAAACCCGGTTTTGTTCCGCTGTCTTGGAATAGTTGAACGCGAGGTAAGAAATGAATGCAAAAATGGCAATAACGGAAAGCTGGATGTAGGGGTACGCTATCAGCTGGGTTAAAAGAAATGAATTTTTGTAGTAGACATACTGTTGCCCAAAGACTTCCTGGGTGTTTGGATCTTTTAGTAGAATAGGAATGGGTGGGTAAGTTTTCTTCATTTCTTTCAAAAGCCCGCGCAGTTCTATTTCTTTTTTCTGTGGCGTTAACAGTAAATCAATGTCTACGTTATTGTAGTTTACGATATTATCTTTCCCATCTACCAGTATGGTAGGGATGGAGTTGTTTTTGTAGATGATTTCTTCCGTGATGAAAAGAATATTGTTATCAGTATCGTTGGAAGTGTATTCAAGGGCTTTGGCAAAAAGGCGTACCTGATTTTTTTCCCGTTCCTTCAATTGTTCGACCAAAATGTTGGTATAATATATCGTGCTGACACTGATTAGAATAGAAACGATTAATATAATCCACTTCAGGTTTGTGTTGTCCTGGTAGAAATCCATTGATGAAATTCGGGGCGACCTGGCCATAGCCAATGAAGATAAGGAAAAAAATTGGTGATGACGTATCAGCCGGGGGCCCTACCTCAACCTCCCGGCTCTAAAGGCAAATTTTACCCTCGTTGCATGAACCATTTCGCCAGCACCCTATAGTTAACTTTTGTGCCATGCATGAGAATACCTACGCGATAAATGCGGCCGGCAAACCAGGTGGTCAGAATAAATCCTCCTACTAATGAGACTTGCGAAGCAAGCAATTGCCACAACGGTACGCCAAAACCGATGCGGCCCATCATAGCAATCGGAGAGGTAAACGGTATGATTGAAAGCCACACACTAATAGTTCCATGTGGGTCTTGCAAAATAAAAGTAAACAGCGCGAAATAGGAAATCAGAAGCGGGATAGTAATAGGGAACATAAACTGCTGCGCCTCGGCAGGGCTATCCACGGCGGAGCCTACGGCAGCAAATAGCGCTCCATACAACAAGTAGCCTCCAATAAAATAGAATACGAAATTAAAAATTACGTATGACCAGGGTATTTGGCTGAAGACATTTAGAATTTCCAAGGACTGTCCTTGGGTCGCAGCCTGTCCATTCATTTCCATCATTTCCTGCGATGGCGATTGCAGGCCAAAGAACCCCAGCACGACGGTAGTGAGCGTGGAGATGAGAATAATCC
>JAYWDR010000142.1:0-2269 GCA_043779735.1 Cyclobacteriaceae bacterium
CGTAAGCCTACGTTGAAGTACATCTTTGTTAACCTGATTGCTTGCCATAATTTTGTTGTAAAAGATAATCCATACAATGATGACAACAAAATCTAAAAAGCAGGAAGCGATGTTTTCAATGATTGAATCCTGGAGGAGGGGTGGCCAGAGCCAACATGATTTTTGTAAAACACAGAGATTGACCTATAGAATTTTTCATTATTGGCACAAAAAATACGGTGAGGCGCAAGCCGCAAACCACACTCCTTCGCCCTTTGTTCCGGTACATATTCAACCTGCCCCATCAAATACACCTGTTGCTGAACTGATCTTTCCCGATGGCAGACGGGTTAATTTCTACCAGGCCGTTGATGCTTCCTTCATGCGCACGTTGCTCTCCTGACGATGCTGTCCTTATCTTCATCCTGCCGTTACTTTTTGTACCGCCATCAAAGCGATATGCGCAAAGGCTTTGACGGGTTGAGCGGCCTTGTCCGGAATGCGTTACTGAAAGACCCGCTGAGCGGTGATGTGTTTATATTCTTTAACAAAAGACGGAGCCAGGTGAAGCTGTTGCTTTGGGAAGGTGATGGTTTTTCGATTTATCATAAGCGACTGGAAAGCGGTACCTATGAGTTGCCTTCACTATCAAACTCGTCCACATCGGCTGAACTGCGCAGCGATGAGTTGATGCTGATCCTGCAAGGTATATCGCTGAGCAGTGTACACAGACGGAAACGATTCGATCAGAAAAAAATATTTTCAATCCGACCACAATACATGCATGATTAACAGATGATATTTTTATTTTTGCATCGTGATTGTTGAAGCCATTAACTACAAGGAGAAATATGAAGATATCTTCATACTATACACTCAACTTCAACATGAGTTGGATCAACTCAAACGTTTGGTATTCGGCTCACGTCATGAACGTTTCGTTCCTGCTACAGCGCTAGAGCAACTGGCATTAGTATTAAATGTTGACGTGATCGAATCACCGGCTTCTTCAGTTCAGACCATAGAATATACACGGAAGGAAAAAGAAACATCATCCAATAAAATACACACCGGCAGGATGAAACTTCCGGCAAGCCTTCCGCGCGAACAAGTGATCATCGAACCCACCGAAGATGTGAGCGGATGGATAAAAATCGGAGAAGAGATCACCGAAGAGTTGGAACGCATTCCCGGAAAGTTATTCGTCAGGCAATATGTACGGCCTAAATATGCAAGGCCTGACGGAGCGGGCGTTGTTATCGGAGAACTTCCGTCTCGTCCCATCGAAAAAGGTATTGCCGGCCCTGGTTTGCTGGCACAGATTATCATTGATAAGTATACCGATCATCTTCCCATCTATCGCCAGGTGCAACGCTTCGGGCGCGAAGGCATAAAACTTTCCCTCTCCACACTCACCGACTGGGTCAGTGCCACCTGTGCTTTATTAGAACCGTTGTATGAAGTGCTTCGTAAAGAAGTTTTAAGCAGCACCTATCTTC
This sequence comes from Cyclobacteriaceae bacterium, assembly GCA_043779735.1. Taxonomy (GTDB): domain Bacteria; phylum Bacteroidota; class Bacteroidia; order Cytophagales; family Cyclobacteriaceae; genus ELB16-189. The sequence continues at coordinate 1,479 of JAYWDR010000142.1, forward strand.
AAGCGGACGAGACCCCGATTAAAGTATTAGATAAAGATAAAAAGGGGACTACTCACCGTGGTTTTCATTGGGTGTATCATGCTCCGCAAGAACGATTAGTATTGTTCGACTACCGCGAGGGCCGTGGGCGGGAAGGTCCCACTGAATGTCTGAAAGAGTTTAAAGGATATTTGCAAACCGATGGCTATGTGGTGTACGAAGATTTTGCTAACAAGCCTGGTGTAACACTATTGAATTGCATGGCACATGCCCGTAGAAAATTTGATGAAGCCAAAGATAATGACTTGGCCAGGGCATCGTATGTGCTCACCGAAATGCAAAAACTTTATGCTCTGGAGCGGCTGGCAAAAGAGAACGGATCATCACTTGATGAACTTTATCAGATACGCCAACAACAGGCCATTCCGGTATTGGAGAACCTGAAGAGCTGGATGTTGGATAACTATAAAGCCGTGTTGCCAAAGAGCGTCATCGGCCAGGCACTCTATTATAGTTTACAACGGTGGGATAAGCTTAGCCGCTACACTACTGATGCCCGTTTGAAGATTGATAACAACTTAGTAGAGAATGCTATCCGGCCTGTGGCAATCGGAAGAAAAAATTATCTCTTTGCAGGATCACATAACGGAGCCCGCAGAGCCGCCATGCTATATTCCTTCTTAGGAACTTGCAAAATGAATAACGTCAATCCTTTTGAATGGCTCAGGGAGGTGCTCACCAAAATCCAAGACCAACCTATAAAAGATCTTCAACAATTGTTGCCTCACAAGATGTAGTTCACCGAAGGCTTA
>JAYWDR010000143.1:0-2269 GCA_043779735.1 Cyclobacteriaceae bacterium
GCATCTGTACCGGGTAGTTGGCGACGATGGCATTCTCCATACCCATACCAACCAGGCCCACATAATCCTGCAGGAGGCAAAGAACTCCTCCCAAGACAAGTCCAATACCTGCACCGATGAAGGAAATAAGTGCCCCCTCCATCAGAAAAATTTTCCTGATTAGCGTTGGCTGGGCTCCCAATGCCAGCAAAATGCTAATATCTTTTTTCTTGTCGATGGCGAGCATCATGAGTGAAAAGAAAATATTGAGAGACCCTACCAGAAGGAGAAGTGACAATGACAGAAAAGTAAACAGCTTCTCGATTTTCAACAGACGATATAGATCACGATGCTGCTCTTGGTTGGTTAGCACCGAAAAATTTTCCCCGAGACGTTGTTTTAATACTTGTTGCGTTTCTTTCAGGTCCGCGCCATCGGTTTGCACCTCCAACGAGGTGCGACGGCTTCCATAGTCAAGAAGTTCTTGTGCAAAAGCCAACGGCACAAAAATATAGTTCTCATCATAATTCTTTTCTATGGAAAAAACAGATCCAGGCCGGATGCTCTTTCGTGAATAGATCTTGGAAGGATCAAAAGCTGAACCCTGTAAATTTTTTATATAAAAGATCTGTATGGCATGCGTGTCATCGGTCACCTCTGCAGTGAGGGTATAGCGCACCCCTCGGCCAATAATCGCGAAGGGGATGCTGTCTTTCATCAACATTAACTTTCCTTCAGTAATGTGTCCGTCAAGCCTATGCTGGTCAAGAAAATTCTCACTCACCCCTTTTATTATTACAATCATATCTGCATTACGATAGCGCACGTATGCGTAATCTTCAATGACCTGGGTAACCGTTTTCACGCCGCGGATCGATTGAATTGACGAGAGCAATTGCTCACTCACCTCAAACGATTTACCCTTGACCAACTCGATCTTCAATTCCGGATCAAAGGAAGTATAGAGTGATCGAAGCAGCACCTCAAGTCCATTAAACACGGACAAGACCACAATCAAAGCAGCTGTGGTGAAGGCAACACCGGCCATGGATAAAATCGAAATGATGTTAATGAAATTCTTCTTTCGCTTTGACAGAAAATAACGCCTGGCGATGAAGAGGGGAAGATTCATTCAGGATGGACGGGATTAAGAGTTCTTCGTATCATCAGGTGGGATATTCAGACTCTTGAGGAGGTCGTTCATCTGTTCGGCTTTTTCATCCACCTCATCGATAAAGAAAGCCAACTCAGGGATGATTCTTGCCTGGTTGCGGATACGGTCACCTAACGCTTTTCGAACTTCCTTTTTGTGGAGGTCAAGTTTTTCCAACAGGGCCTTTCTGTCTTTCACCAATACCATGCTGATGTACACCCTTGCCAAACTAAGGTCTGGACTCATTCTCACGTCCATAATGGTAAAGAAAGTATTCCCAAGAAACCCTCGCTGGTCACGTTGAAAGATGTCGCTGAGTTCCTTTAGAATCAGCTTGCTGAACTTTTGCTGCCTTACCGTTCCGCTCATGCAGCCAAAGGTAAGTAAAGTCATAGCGCATTGTCTATAAGTCCATGAGACCATTAACTTTTTTCAGTTATTTGCGCATTAATTAGATTTTCGTGCTCCGCTATTTTCGCATCAACGATCCTTACAGGTTAATTAGCCTTTGGCTGTTGCTCACGCTTGCCAGCCTCCCATTGTTGATTGATTTGCCCACTTTAACGCTTCAAGAGCTAAAGGACATGGTCCTTGGTGAAGTAGTCGGCAGTAAAATCCTTTACGTTGAGATTATCGACCGGACAGGTCCCCTTATGGCTGTCACTGATGGCATTCTAAACCTTTGTTTTGGAAGGTCCCTTTTGGCTCGCCACATTATTGCGTTGATACTGATTTGTTTTCAAGCCTCCTACTTTGGGATCCTGCTGATAAATAACAAAGCATACAATGAAAGCGGTTATGTACCATCGTTGGTCTTTGGCTTTTTGTGTTTCTTTTCCTTTGACCTGTTGGCAACAACACCCGAATTGCTGGCGTCAACTCTGCTGTTGCTGGCGTTGAACAATCTTTTTAAGGAGATTGAGTTCCGGATCGATCGAGATTCGATTATTTTGAACCTGGGTGTTTTCATAGGATTAGCCTCGCTCTTCATTTTTTCTTATATCATATTTCTGGCGGGTTGCATCTTGATATTGGTTGTATTTGCACGAGCCACATTCAGAAAAATACTTTTGCTATTGTTTGGCTTTGGATTGGTACATGCCATCTTATTTACCTATTACTACTGTTATGGCCGAA
>JAYWDR010000144.1:0-2267 GCA_043779735.1 Cyclobacteriaceae bacterium
TTTTTTGTGGAAGGCTCGGCGGGCCTTTTTGCCCATTCAACCGCATTGCTTGCGGATGCCCTGGACATGCTTGGCGACGCCCTGGTGTACGGGTTCAGCCTTTTTGTGCTAGCTCGTTCACCGCGCTGGCAGGGGGGTGCTGCTTTGGCGAAGGGGGGCTTTATGCTCTCTTTCGGTCTCGGGGTGCTGGGGGAAGCCCTATACAAGTCTTTTCACTCGGTTATACCGGGCTTCGAGACAATGGGGATCGTCGGCGGGTTGGCGCTGGCTGCCAATCTCATCTGCTTTATCCTGCTCTTCCGGCACCGGGGCGACAATCTCAACATGAGCTCTACCTGGATTTGTTCTCGAAATGACTTGATTGCCAATGTCGGGGTATTGCTCGCCGCTGGCGGCACCTACCTCTTCGTTTCACGTTGGCCGGACATTATCGTCGGCGCCATCATCGCAGGCCTTTTCCTCAGCTCCGCTCTAGGTGTCCTGCGCCAGGCGCTACGCGCGCTGTACGGACCACCACCTGTTCCACTTTCTCAAAACCCTGTTCCGGTGGCCCTTCACCTGTCCACAAAAGAACCGCGCAACCCCGGGTAGAACGGGTATGAGCTGGACAGGGAAAGTGGAAATTTATTTTTACCCGCAAAAACTATTATAAAGGGGTCTATAATGCTCCCCAAAAACTGGACAGCGGTATAAGGTGCGTGTTAGCCTGCCATCATCCGAAGGAGGAGTGGCACTATGCGAAGCATGCGAAAGAATCATGACGGGGCTTTTAAGGCGAAAGTCGCTTTGGAAGCGGTCAAAGGAGAAAAGACCATGGCCCAGCTTGCCAGTGAATTTGGGGTACATGTCAATCAAATCGGACAATGGAAAAAGCATCTCCTTGAAGAACTTCCCAGCCTGTTTTCAGACAAACGGAAAAAGGTTGAAAAAGAAGATGAAGAGCTGGAGACCGAACTTTACAAACAGATTGGCCAGCTGAAAGTAGAAGTGGACTGGCTTAAAAAAAAGTCTCAACTCCTGAGCTAAATAAAAGAAGAGAGTGTATCGAGCCATCGCATTGGACGCTTTCCATTCATCGTCAATGTGAACGACTGTCGCTCTCCCGGTCTGGATATTATTATGTTCCGGTGGAGGAAGACCGATTCAATCTGGAATTAATGCGCCGGATTGATGAGCAATATACCCGGACTCCTTTTTACGGCGTCCGCAGAATGACCCGATGGCTCATCGAACAAGGGTTTGCCGTAAATCGCAAGAGAGTTCGTCGCCTCATGCGATTAATGGCACTGGCGGCGGTTTATCCCAAGCCCAGACTGAGCCAGGCGACAAAGGAGCATCGGAAATACCCTTATTTGTTAAGGGGGCTTTTGATAGACCGGCCCAATCAGGACTGGGCTACGGATATCACGTATAACAGGCTGAGTTCCGGCTTTGTTTATTTAGTTGCCGTAATCGACCTGTATAGCCGATATGTCCTTTCCTGGGAGATTTCAACAACTCTGGATACGGAGTTTTGTATCAAAGCGTTACAAAAAGCTTTAATGGTTTCAACGCCGGAGATTTTTAATACCGATCAGGGGACTCAATTTACGAGTGAGGAATTTATAAAGATCCTGGCAGAGAAAGAGATAAAAATCAGCATGGATGGGAAAGGACGGGCGTTTGAGAACATATTCGTTGAACGGCTCTGGCGGACAGTTAAATACGAAGAGTTCTATCTTCACAGTTATCAGACGGCCAAAGAGGCAAGAATAAACCTTGAAAAATATTTTCAATTTTACAACGACGAAAGATATCATCAGGCATTAGAATATAAAACACCGGAAGAAATATATTTCAGAGGACAAAGAAAAATAAACCCAGAGCAGGATTTAGCAGCACACCTTAAACAACCTGTTTTTCTGTCTTGATTATGGGGACCACTTTAGTCCGATAGCAATCACCTGTTAGTGTCTGACCTAAATGGATGAATATCTCGGATTATTGTCTCAAAAAAAAGCGATTGACCTTTTTTATAATTAATGTTACTTTATTAGTTACTTATGACAAAAGACCATAGCCTTTCTTCAGCTCTTCACCTCCTCGGAGTCCTTGCTTTTCGGCATCCTGAGTCATTAAGCAGTGAAATGCTCGCGCTTTCAATGCAAACCAATGCCGGCGTCGTTCGTAGATTATTGTCCAAACTCGCCAAGGCAGGCCTTGTAAAAACACGGCGAGGTCAGGGGGGTGGGAGTTACTTAGCTAAACCGGCGGAAAAGATATCGATT
>JAYWDR010000145.1:0-17386 GCA_043779735.1 Cyclobacteriaceae bacterium
TATGGCCTGAATGACCCTTCGGTCAACAAGAAATTGTTGGGTGTCACGACAATCGAAGGCCAGCCATATTATAAAATTGAGATAACCTTTGGACGGGAAGGCGGAGGAGATGGTCATCAGGACACGTTTAATTATTGGATTCATCAAAAGGACTTTACGGTCGATTATCTAGCCTATTATTATCTGGAGGAGACGATCTGGGAAATGCGTTTCCGCAAGGCAATTAATCGCAGGAATGTGGATGGAATCATTTTTCAGGATTATATCAATTATCAACCGAAGGGGACTAGTTGGACCTTCAAGGAGGTTGAGGAGATGTACAAATCCTCTGGGCTTAGCGAGTTGAGCCGCATCGAGCTAAAGAATATCTCTGTAAAATAGAATGCTGCTTTGTAGCAGGGGATTTAGACAGGGTCCTGCTTTTTGAATGATCGGCTCAACAATCTAAAACCTAAATAACCGGACAATACTAGCGTAACTGCCACCATGACTCCAAAGTGCCCTGATGAAAGTTGTAACCAGGAAGAAACAGATTTGTCAATGTTATTTAATCCCATAAACAGCACACTGCCAAAAATTATTACCAGGACAAGATTATAAATGGGTGTGTGCCTATGGCCGTTAGGCATGATGACAGGATCGTTGATAAGCAAAACGAGATAGGCCGTAATAAGAGGAAGCACCAATCCATTCAACGCCTGGACTGCCAGTATCACAGGGATTGGCTTCACTCCGCTGACGCCAAATGCAAAACCTGTCAGCAGCACCATTATCCACATTATTCGCTGTCCCCGGTTGCTCCATCCAAATACGGAAGCGGCAATTATAGAAGCTGCATAAGGCGATGTGATGGCCGAAGAAAATCCAGCTGCAAAAAGGCCGATGCCCAGGGCCAGCCCCCCGAGAGGCCCGAGATTTTCGTTGAGGGCCTTCGCCAGTTCATCGAAGTTTGAAAAAGATCCTACAGCAGTGCCTGCTATCAGAATGGCGGCGGTGATAAGTCCGCCGATGAGTATTGAGATTGTAAGACCCACCCGCATGAGTGGTACCGTTTGTCCTTTACCAAGGGCGGAGCCAAGGAAAATATTGTAGGGCACAATGGTAGTGCCTACCAGGCCGAGGGTGAGTAGTTCAGCGCCGGGAGGTATTACCGGTATCACGGAGGACTGAAAATAATTGAGAAATGAAAATGGTCTGCCGGCGGCCAATGCAAAAAAGGCAATTCCCATAAGAGCCACCAGGAATGTCATCAGCCAACCTATGATGTCCCGTTTTCCCGTCCAGAGGATGACACCAGAAATGATCGTGATGAGGACGGTGAGTAGTTTGGTATCAACCGCCGTCAACAAATTCAATCCTGAAACCGCTCCGAGAATGTTACCGGCCTCGTAAGCTGCGCAACCCAAAACGACCGGACCACCCAACACGAATTTCAGCCATGTGCTTTTTTGTTCGCCATATTTTTTATTTAACGCCTGACCCATGGTGAGACCGCTCACGATGGCCAGCCTACTGGAAACTTCCTGGAGGAGAATACAGGCTATTGTGGCGAACGCAACGGCCCATAACAAGTCCAACTGGTACAAAGACCCGGCCATAGCTGCGGTAGTCACTGTACCGGGACCAATGAAAGCGGCAGAAATCACCGACCAGAGCACAATGCTGGATAGGGTCTTTTTCCGGGTCACTTGCAAGCTAAAGCAGGGATTTAAGCTAAACGTATAAATTTAAGGATGTTTTTGTAAATTAGACGAAACCGGTATGTTTAGAATTCTCATTGTTTTAGCACTTTTTGCTCCCCTTCTGGCTAGCGCCCAACGTGGAAAAATAATAAAGCCGGCCACCACCACTGTAATGGATCCAAACCAGGACGGCTTTGTCTCAAAAACGACGGCCGGGTTCTCCAACGATGGATACAATGTGGATGAGTTTGAGTTGCCAATGTTCGGTATACCCATCTCCGGATCTGGAGATGTGTTGGCGGACAACCAGGCCGGTGCCAAATGCGGCATTACAGACATAACCGTTGATTCAAGGGGTTACGGAGTGTATGGTGTGCTCGACAATTCGGATAACCTGATTTTCCGGTTTCGGCTGGGCACTGATAACCCAAGTGTTGAATCGTATACCATCTTGATTGATACGGATGGAAAAATGGGCCCCGATGATCCCAATGCCACACCCAATAACCCGGGTTTTGAGATTGATATCACCCTTATAAAGAACAGGAACAAGGGGGTATATATTTTCAACATTGATGGAATTGAAAGTTGCCCCGTTGCCCTTCGGAACTATGGGTTTGATTCTCACTTTCAGATATCCATTGCAGACGTTGTGAGTTGCAGCAATCCGGACTATTTCTATGATTATTATGTTCCTTTCTCTGACCTGGCAACGCTGTTCGGTATTACAAAGAGTACCGAGATGCGTTTTGTGGCCGTAACGAATGTTTCCGCCACTTGTGCTATGGCCGGTAAGATCTCAGATGTTGGAGGTGTGGATGACACTTTGTACAATGGCTGTAACACGTGCGCTTTCCTTGATTTAACCACAACCCAATGTCCTACCTCACTGAGTAATCTGTGTTTCACCTGTTTGGGGTTCCAGAGCGGAGTTACCCCTAAGCCGACTATCAATCTGCCAGTAAAAGCTGGCGAAAATTTTCTGTCGGGATTCCTCAAGGATCCAAATGGCTCGCCGCTGGTAGGTGCTGACATAGTTGTGAAGGTCTACACCTCATCCGCACAACTGTCGCTTATAGAAAGCAAAACTGTAGTTACTGATGTAAATGGAGGTTGGCAAGCCACATTGCAGGCGGTCCTGGCAGCAGGTAATTATATAGCTGTTACAGGAAAGGCCATAGACCGATGCTCTGGCGGAGGGTTGGGATCGCAAGCCACTTTTACTATTGTTGTGATCAATGCCCCGCCTCAATTAGCAGGCTCGGTTATAACTTCATCATACACTGAAAACGCCGGACCCCTGCCGGTTCAGCCTGGCCTTCTGATTGTGGATCCTGATAATGTGAATCTGGCGACAGCAACAGTCTCGATTCTTTCCAATTTCAAGCCAGACCAGGATCAATTGGTGGTGACACCCATCGCGGGCATTGCCGCGTTGTATGACAATGCAACTGGCGTCTTATCTCTCACCGGCAGTGCTTCACTGAGCTCATATCAGACCCTGCTGCGGAGCCTTTCCTATATCAACACAAGTGAGAATCCGGATCCTTCAACGCGCGTGATCCAACTCAAAGTTTTTGATGGTTTGGATTTCAGCAACCTCCTCAACCGGTCTGTGGCCGTGGTGCCGGTCAACGATCCGCCGGTGGTAACTGGCTCGCCTGTGCAGATTCAGTATACGACTGGAAATCTAGTAATTGATAATGCGGTTGTTGTTTCTGATGTGGACAATACGTTGATCACCGGGGCAACCATTTCAATCACCAATAATTTTATTGCCGCCGAAGACAGGCTGAATTTTACCAATCAGCTCGGTATCACCGGCTCATACAATTCCACAACAGGTATTCTTACCCTTGCCGGAACGACTACGCTTGCCAGTTACGGCACGGCCCTTCAATCCATCTCCTACACCAATGTCCTGGTCATCCCTACTTTGTTGACAAGAAGAATTTCCTTTGTTGCAACAGATGGTGCAAGTAGCAGCTTACCTTTTGACAAATTCATTCAGATTGTACAGAGTAACCACCCACCAGTACTAGTGGACGGTTCGAATAATCCCATATCGATACTTCCTTTCAATACACCTGAGGACATACCGTTGAATGCCTGTGTACGCGTGTTCGATCCGGACGGTGATCCTATCGCCATTGCCTCAATAAATATTATTTCAGGATCAGGAAGCTTCAGCCTTTCCGGGGGGCTATGCTTTGGATTCATACCAGCAGCAAACTTCAATGGCCTGGTGACAGCCACGATTTCAGTGTGTGATCCTGACAACTTATGTGCGGCAGGGACTATCCAGCTTACAGTAACAGCAGTCAATGACCCTCCCGTTGTTACGGGATCAGGTGCCACCAATGCGTATTCTGGCGGAAGCATGATTGTTGATAACACGGTAACTGTAGCGGACGTTGACAATGCTACTATCGCCGGAGCTACCTTATCAATCGTCGGCAATTTTGTTGCTGCAGAAGATGTTTTGAACTTTGCCAATCAAGCCGGAATCATCGGAACGTACAATGCTGGTTCTGGTGTGCTTTCCCTTTCAGGCTCAGCCAGTGTTGCCAGCTATACAACAGCACTGGAATCAATCACCTACTCAAATGCCATACTTTCATCACTGCTGACCCGCGCAGTTTCCTTTGAGGTAACGGACGGCACGACAAATAGCCAGCCGTTTACCAAGTTCATTTCGTTCAGCGGAAACATTAACCGACCTCCGGGGCTGGTTGACGGAAGCAATAATCCTGTTTCCGTGCTGAATTATTCAACGAACGAGGATGTGCCGATAGCGGTTTGCCTTACAGCATTTGACCCTGACGGTGACCGAGTTACAATCAGTTCTTTTGTGGTTACGTCCGGGTCAGGGACCCTTATCACGACAGGAGGTCTATGTTTTGTGTTCACTCCTGCGACCAACTTCACCGGTGCGGTAGCAGCTACAGTGACAATATGTGATCCAAGCAATGCCTGCGCTTCAGGTACCGTCAATATCACTGTAGCACCGGTCAACGATCCACCGGTTCTTACCGGTTCTGCATCGATCCCTGTATACACAACGGGTAATTTAATCATTGACAACACGCTTACGGTTGCTGATCCTGACAATGTGAATCTTTCGGGGGCCACCATATCCTTTACCAACAATTTTGTGACGGCTGAAGACCAACTGAACTTCGCCAACCAGCTGGGCATTACAGGTTCCTATACTTCCGCAACGGGGATACTTACGCTGTCCGGCACTGCCTCTCTTGCCAGTTATTCAACGGCCTTGAGGAGCATTAACTATTCCAATTCCAATCAATTCCCATCGACCCTTTCACGTAAAATAAGTTTTGTTGTCAGTGATGGAACTAACAGCGGCAATACATTTGACAAGTTTCTCGATGTTACCCAAATCAATGTGCCCCCTGTGCTGACCGACGGAACCAACCCTATTGACACCTTATACTATACCATTAATGAAGACACCCCGCTTAATAATACTTGTGTAAACGCTTTTGATTCAAATGGCGATCAGGTCAATATCAGCATTATCAGCGTTCTGACAGGCGTGGGAAACTTTGCGTTGGAAGGTGGCCTTTGTTTCAGGTTTGTGCCTGGATCCAATTTCAACGGGAGGGTCAAGGCAAGAATTACTTTGTGCGACGGAGCCATTAACAGTCTTTGCGTGGTAGCTGGGATTGTCATCAATGTTCTGCCGGTAGACGATCCGCCGGTTATCAACAGTATTATTTTCCAGGTGAACCAGGATGCTACCACCCCGATCTGTCTGACAGTGAGTGATCCTGAAAATGATTTGATATTCTTTGCCAGCGGATTTTCAATTAATGCTAACGGCACAGCAACGACGGGCTCGCTCTCCACCGACTTATGCTTTGACTACACGCCTTTGCTCGGCTTCTCGGGAATTGATTTGGTCAGCGTAACTGTCTGCGAAACCAATGCACCCACGGTTTGCACAACAAAGACCGTTTCTGTGGATGTAATGAAAGTAAACCATCCTCCAGTCATCCTGGTGAACAGCATTCCTGGCGGAACCATCAATGTGACTACGAAAGAGGATACACCTATAGTATTTTGCTTTGAGACAGTGGATCCCGACGGCGATAATGTGGTGCTGCAACAAACCACGAATATCGCCGGAGGAGGCACGCTTTCACCTTATTACCTGGGCATTGAATTCTGCTTCACGTTCACACCACAAAAGGATTTTAATGGAACCGCCAGGTGGGAGATTAAAGTCTGCGATAGCGGCGTCCCCAGTCTGTGTGGAGTATTGGTGGCGCTGATCAATGTGACCCCTGTGAATGATCCGCCATCAGCGGTCAATGATACGGTCTCCGTCATTCGGAATACACTCAGCAAATTCAATTTACTTGCCAACGACAGCGATGTTGATGGTGATTCCATCAAGCTAAACATTTCACCTATCACCACCCCTGGTCATGGACTGGCCAGCTTGTCAGCCGATGGATTCGTGAGCTATACGTCTGACCGTTATTACAAAGGCCTCGATTCCATGAAGTATGAAATTTGTGACAGTGCTTCACCTTCATTTTGCAGCCGGGCCACTGTGACATTTGTTATCGGTGATTTACCTCTTCGGGTTTACGAAGCCGTATCACCCAATGGTGATGGAATAAACGAATATTGGCGAATTGAAGGAATCGACTATTATCTTAACAACAAGGTTCAGGTATTTGACAGGTACAATAACCTGGTATACGAAATGCAGAATTACAATAATGAAGATCGTGCCTGGAGGGGAGACACAAATCACGGATTGTTCCGGGGGAGGCTGCCTGATGGAGTATATTTTTATTCCATTGAATTGGGGCAGGGCTCTCCAGGCTTGAGTGGGTTTATTGTGCTTAAGAAAGAGTAGTGAAGGCTATCAAATTTTTGTCACTCTGCCTTTTGCTTTTGCCGGCCATGCGTTCTATGGCGCAGCAGGAAGCCACTTACGCACAGTACATGTTCAATGGCCTCGCCATCAATCCTGCCTATGCCGGGCAGCACAAAGCGCTAAGCGTGAGCGTATTGTCACGTTTTCAAAATGTCGGTTTGCCTGGCGCTCCCAACACCCAAACACTAGCCATACATTCTCCACTGGCGAACCAGAGGTTTGCTGTGGGCGTCCTTTTTGTCCATGACAAAATTGGTGTAATCAGTCAGACAGAATTCAGCGGAGTTTATGCCTATCGCGTGCCGGTGAATGAAAAGGCCACACTTTCCTTCGGTGTCCAGGCGGGCATAAGCCGGTACAGCGCCATGTATTCCCAGCTTGATATTTACCAGACAGATCCTGCGTTCAGTCAGGACATCAATGAATCCCGGCCGAACATTGGCGGTGGAGTATTCTATGATCATACGAACTGGTACGTAGGGCTCAGCGCTCCACAGTTGATGAACAATGTCTTCTCTAGGGCCAATGATTTTACTTCGGTGAAGCAACCGTTCGTAGTCATATTAAACGGTGGCTACGTATTTCCGATCAGTCGCGCCATTCAGTTCAAGCCGAATACATTGATCAAAATGGTTGACAGCCGAATTGTTGAATTAGACATAAACGCTAATTTCCTTTTTGATGATGTCGTTTGGTTTGGCGTCTCTTATCACTCATCCAATTCGGCAAATTTTTTAGTTGACTTGCAACTGACTGATCAAATCCGTCTGGGCTATTCCCTCACAACGGCCCTCGGAAAAATCAAGACTGTTGAAATTGGATCCCATGAGGTATTCCTTGGTTATGTGTTCAAGTTTAACACCAAAGGCATCGTCTCACCACGATATTTCTGATGAAGAGCTTCCTTTCGATTTTGATTATTACCTTTTGGGCCGGGCACACAAATGCTCAGAGCACGAATATATCCAACCTCTTTCAGAGTAATTTCCGAAAGGCGGAACTGCTGTACAATCAACAGGGATATCGCAATGCGATTGATCTTTACAGGATTGTGTTAGGCAGTGATCCCGGGAACCGGCAGGCTAATGCTAGAGTGGCCGATTGCTATTATCGAATGGGCAGGTATGAGGAGGCGAACAAGTGGTATAGATCGCTGATCAAGCAGGGGAAACCTGGTCCTGATGAGTACTTTCTGCTGGGTCAGGTACTGTGTGTTCTTGAACGATATGACTCAGCAAAGGATTTTTTTGAAATGTCTCTAAAGCTCAGTGGAAATGATAAGCGTGCGAAATCAAAAATTGACTTTATCAATAACATGCAATCTTTTCGGAGAGATTCTATTTCCTACTCCATCACACGGCAGTGGTATAATTCCAAAGAATCTGATTTCTCTCCGAGACACTTTGGTGACGGGATCGTCTTTGTTTCTTCACGTGACCGCGATTTGTTTATCAAGCGAAAATCGCTTTCTGGGATCAGTGAGAATGAAGCCTTGTTGAATGCCTTTTACGTAGGCCCAACTTTTGACAGTACCAAGTCGGTCGATGAGCAGGTGAGTCTCTTCTACAGCAAATCACTCAATTCACCCTACCATGATGGTCCGGTGACCTTCTATGACAATGGAAAGAGGATGGCGTTCACGCGCAATGTTCTAAAGAATGGTAAACCCGCCAGGGATGATCAGGGCAGGGTTAACCTGGAATTATACTTCACCGTGCTCGGAACCAATCGAACCATGACAAACGTTGAACGTTTTCCATATAACAAGCTCACCTATTCAATCGCCCACCCCTGGGTATCCAGTGATGGGACGGTACTTTATTTTTCATCCAATATGCCAGGAGGGTTTGGGGGCGCCGACCTCTACGTCAGCTATTTCAGGGACAATCAGTGGACACAACCTGAAAACCTGGGCGAAGACATCAACACAGCCAGTGATGAATATTCCCCATTCCTCTGGAACGACGAGCTCTTGTTTCATGCATCAAATGGCCTAGGCGGATTTGGAGGGCTGGACAATTTTGTGAGCCGCAAAACACTGGGCAAATTTGGTGCTCCTCAGAACCTGGGATACCCTATCAATAGCTCAAAGGATGACTTTGGACTTATTGTGGATCCTTCCGGAACGGATGGTTATTTTGCCTCTAGTCGGAAGGGTGGAAGTGATGATGTCTACAATTTCACCATGAACAAGGTCACGTTGGCAGGCCATGTAAAGGAGCACAGCAGTCAGTTGCCAGTTCCCCAGGCAGTTATTATGATTTTGGGAGACCAGAGTAAGGTGGTTCGCCGTCTGGTGTCTGATGATTCCGGGAATTTTCTTGTTGAACTTGACATCAAGAGGGCATACAGTCTGATTCCGGAGAAAGATGGCTACACGGCCCTCGAGCCGAGACGTTTTTTTGCTGAAAAGGCCACCTTGATCGGTGACACCCTTTCTATTCCAATCTGGAAGAACGGATTATTTGCGAAAGGGAAGGTGTACAGCAATGAACTGCAGACGATTCTTCCAAATGCAATAGTGTATATACTCAATAACTCAACAGGCAGAGCAGACAGTGCGAGAGTAGACGCCAATGGTGAGTATAATTTTCTGGTTCTACCAAATAATGCTTACCGCATCACGGCCCTCCAACCGGGCTATCTGGAAAATGGATTCAACCTTAACACACATTCCTTGTTTAGCGGTAATTTGTTGAATGATATCCTCTTGGAAGAGAAATACCTGGAAAAACTAACCGTGCTTTTTGACTTTGAAAAGTGGGAGTTACGGCCCGAGTTTGTAACCGATGTAAATAAAGTTATCAGAAGCCTAAACCGCTTCAAGTATGCCACAGTCTACATTGGCGCCCATGCCGATTCTCAGGGTACCAGGGAATATAACAAGAAGTTATCGGACAAAAGGGCACAGAGTATTCTTGCGTATTTTAAAAACAAGAATATTAATGTGAAAAGAATTCAGGCATTTGGATTTGGTGAAGAATTAATACTGAATTTATGCAGCGATGGCGTTGACTGCACCGATGAGCAGCACTCTCGGAATAGAAGAGCCGAAATCAAAGTCCAGTTGGAAGGGGCCAAATGAACAAGTGTCTATCGGAATTCTTCACCATAAACCCAACATCAGTCTAGCCAGCGTATTATCTGGCTGTCTCGGCACTGAGAAAGCCACCATAATAAACTGCATTCATCAGCATTTTGTTCGTGCCAAACCAAAACGCCCTGAACGCCAGGTTTTCTGTGAATCCAATCACACGGCCGCG
The DNA here is from genome assembly GCA_043779735.1 of Cyclobacteriaceae bacterium. Lineage (GTDB taxonomy): Bacteria > Bacteroidota > Bacteroidia > Cytophagales > Cyclobacteriaceae > ELB16-189. The sequence continues at coordinate 9,858 of JAYWDR010000145.1, forward strand.
CCCCATCACCGAGATTCCAATCCCTGAGGTATTTTTCATTTTTGGATAGTTAAGTTTTGAGATGTAGCCGGTCATCAATGGGGATGAACCATAGGTAAGAGGGTTGGCATACGCACCCTTTGCTTTTTCCATGAAAAGATTGTTGGCCTTGAACATCGGCATCTTACTGGCATAATAGCCGTACAGCAATGGATTCGTAATATCTACATCTGCTTCGAAGATGGCCCCGCTCGTCTCTTGTGCGCGCGTGGCCTCATCGAGGTCTGCGTAAGGTTTTGGCTTGGCCGTTTCTTTTTTCTCCTTGTCATCGTCTTTTTTCATGTCAAATTTTCCAAGACCGGCGGTGTTGAACCAGGTTAGCGCCTTTTCAAAGCCAATGACGACACCTCCATTTTGGATCCAGGCCTTCAATTTTTCTTTTGCACCTTCGCTGACAGAACCATAGGTGCCTTCAGGAAAGATGATTGTGGTATACCGATTGAGATTGGAGGTATTAAATACCGATACAGGTATGCAGGCGATGGGAATATTATATCGCTGGTCGAGCAGATGCCAGATTTCACCGGCGTCATTAGGTGAAACACCGGCAAATCCACCGCCTCCATCTACAAGCATCGCGATTTCAGGTTTTTTCAAGACTTGAAAGGAACTACTGCCAAGGCTCACTCCGCGGTAATCCAATCCTGTACTGAAGGCATAAACATCAATGCCATCTTTCTCAGCGATTTCACGGATGTATACCTCAATTTGGTCGGGGTTCTTATCCTGATTGTCCAGGGAGACCAAGATGGCCCCCGGCTCAAACTTTTTCCCTGAGGCGTGAAAGAATGGATCAGTAGAAACCTTGGTTCTGATACCATGACTTAATAGCCTGTAGATGGCGCGCGGTGCATAAAACCCGTACGTTTCAAATACGAAGGCATATCCGCTTTTTTCACCAATGATTTTCCCGACGGGTATTTGAACCTGAGTCACCTTCTCGCCAAGCACAGGAGGCGTTTTCAACTCTTCATAATCAAGTCCAAAAGCAAGCGGTAAAGTCCAGCTTGAGATATCGTAAAAAATACTGTCTTTAAATAGTGTAACCTTTCCAAACATTCCTTTTAGAAGGCGATACTGAGGCTGGTTAAGTGGTACCACATAACTTGACTCAGTGTCAAAACTTTTTCCATTCACCATAGATGATGTGGCGGGCTTGTAGATATCAATCTGCTGTCTCAACAGCACTTCGGCCATGTGAAATACCTTGGCCTTGTCTTTTGATCCAATGAGATATCCTTTCACCGGGTCTTTGGCTGCTTCCGTTGAACTCCCCTTGTAAAAGTCGCGCTGGTAGTTCAGCAATTCTTCACGAAGTTCATTCACCGCCTTCAGCGAACTAAGCATGGTGACAAAATGATTGCGGATCGTGAATGGGAATTTCAAAATTCCATTGACACTTTCCTGTGCATGCCCTCGAGAACTCGCCTGCTCGAACAAAATACCTATGGCGCCTTGTGCATCTGGATAGGTTGAGCCTTTGCCATAGTAAAAATCGTCGTACCCTTCTTGTGTAAAATAGAGCGAACCAATTTGATCAAGGGCCTTCGCATGGTACTCGCCCATTTTTCGCGTAAGCTCCTGGTTTTTGTCGGGCGTTAGAGGGTGAACGCGCGAGGGCTCACCGGGCATGAAAAAGAATGTTGCGTTTGTACCTTGCTCATGATGGTCGGTGAGCACATTGGGTTTCCACTGCTGGAATTTCTTGATTCTTGCCTGCGATTCCGGCATTTGTGCCACCATCCAATCCCGGTTCAGGTCAAACCAATAATGATTGAATCGTCCGCCAGGCCAGCTTTCATTGTGTTCCATGTCGTTGGGATCAGGAGATATGAGTTTGCTTTTGCGCGAATTGGCCCAAGTTGAGAAACGTGTTAACCCGTCAGGATTAAAGCTCGGATCGAATAGTATCACGGTGTTTTCAAGGTACTTTTCAATCTCCGGACCCTGGGCCGCAGCCAGGTGATACGCCATGACAAGGCCTGCATTTGCACCGCTGGGTTCATTACCATGAATACTGCAACCCAAATAATATACGGCCGGCATATTTTTTACCTCTACAGAGGATGATTTCGCAGGGTCAGTCAGTGCCAGGTGCTGCTGACGAATGGCTTCAATATTCTGATGATTTTTGGGAGACGTAATTGTAAGCAGGAGCAGAGGCCTGGCCTCAAAGGTCTGACCGGTTACCTCCAAAGTAATGCGATCTGAGGCTTTATCCAGCGCCACCATGTAGTTTACCAACCGGTCATGACTTACATGCCATTCCCCAACCTCATGACCAATGATGGCCAGCGGCGTAGGAATTGAACGATTGTAAGAAACCCTCTCAGGCAGGTAGTAGGATAAATCAACCTGGCCGTTCGCCGAAAGGAGAATAAACACAAATATCAGAGATAGAGGGAGTTTCTTCATGGAGTTTAAGTTTAAGTTGAAAGCAACGTTACTATTTATCATTAATTCCTACAACCTGACTTCATTTGAGCGGTATGGGATATTAAGAAATTATTAATAACTTGTTTGCAACATTTAAAGCGCTGATAAAACAGCGTGACACTAGAAAGAATACCTTTGTCGATCTAAAACTTAAGTCACCAAAAACACCAAAGCTATGAGGAGAATATTACTGCTACTGGTTGCCGCTATGTTCTCTACCACTCTTGGAGTGCTGGGGCAGGGGGTAACTACCGGAAGTCTTACTGGTATCGTTAAAGATGCGAAAGGTGAAGTTATTCCTGGGGCGAATGTGGTAGCAACCCACAAACCTTCTGGCACAACTTACGGAACGGTATCTCAAGTGGATGGACATTATAACTTCCCAGCGATGCGCGTAGGAGGTCCTTATACCGTGAAGGCTTCCTTTGTGGGCTATAAGGAGATGTTACTATATGATGTTGTTCTTGAGCTCGGTCAGACTTTGGTTTTGGATTTTGGCATGGAGGTCCAAGCCATTCAGTTGGACGAGATTACAGTGTCTGGTGCGGTAGACCCGGTGTTGAACTCTGAGAAAATAGGAGCCTCCTCCAACTTCAGCGTGACCCAAATTAACCGCTTGCCATCCATTGGTCGTGACTTTCGAGATATTTCTTCGATGACGCCTCAAGCGGGTGGTGGATTTTCGTTTGGTGGCCGAAGCAATTTGTACAACAACCTTACCATTGATGGTGCTACAATGAATAATGTGTTTGGCCTGAATCCTCTTCCGGGCGGTCAGTCAGCCACGACACCATTTGGTATGGATGCAATCGAGGAGATTACTGTATCACTCTCTCCGTACGACGTTCGACAAGGGGGCTTTACAGGGGCTGGTGTTAGCGCCGTTACCCGGAGCGGAACAAATGAGTTGAATGGATCAGCGTATTATTTCTTCCGTTCTCAAAGTTTTGCGGGGACAAAGGTGGATGGCGAGACGGTGCCCATTCCTAATTTCAGTTTTAAGAACTTTGGGTTCCGTTTAGGCGGCCCCATTATAAAAGATAAACTTTTCTTCTTTGCAAACGTGGAGTTCGAAAAACGGTCTGATCCATTCTACACGTTTCAAGCACGTCCCACGGGTACCTCGCCCAGCACTGCCACCTCAACACAAGCTTCTGATGATGCAGATCCTGTCACAGGGCTTGCCGGCTTAAAAGATTTTCTGAAAACTAATTACAATTATGATGCAGGCGTGTATAAAGACTTTCCACGGGCAACAGAAAGCCAACGCTACGTTTTGCGCTTTGACTACAACATCAATCAAAGACATAAGTTGACAGTGCGTGGTAACGTTACTACTTCCTTTCAGGATCAGTTTCCAAGCGGTTCGGGAGGCTTTACCGGGGGCCCCGCAGGTGGAAGAGGAAATAGCAACAACGTGCTCTCTTTCTCATCGTCCTTTTATAGGATTAATAATAACCAGTACTCAGGAACGGTTGAGTTAAATTCAACTTTCGGAGAGGGTAAATATTCAAACAATTTGGTAGCAGGCTATAGCGCCTTCCGTGACTTCCGTCAAAATGCCGGTGGTCTTACAGTTCCCGACATTGCCACCGTAGACATCACTGGACCCAATGGACAAAACATGACATCCTTTGGACCAGATCCCTTCACCAAGAATAATTTGCTTGACCAGAATGTGATTCAGTTTAATGATTACTTCAGCATATACCTTAAGAACCATACGGTGACCATCGGAACAGCGAATGAATACTACAGTTTTAATAACGTGTTCACTCAAGTAGTGAATGGAAACTACCGGTACAACAGCCTTGCTGATTTTTATGCAGACGCTGACCCTGCAAACACAGGAACCGCACGGCCCGCCAACTATAACATTCAATATGTTGCAGTAGGCGGAGGCCCGAAGGCTACCGCTGCAAAATGGTCGGCTCTTCAATTGGGAGGCTTTGTACAGGATGTATACAAGGGAATTGAGAATCTTACCCTCACCGCAGGTGTACGTGTGGACGTGCCATTGTATCTGACAGACCTGCCTAAGAATAATTATGTGAACTCGATTGACTTCAACGGTGAAACTCTGAGAGCAGGGGGATGGCCCACCGTGCGCCCATTAATTTCACCCCGTGTCGGGTTCAACTGGGATGTGACGGGTGACCGTACCACACAAATTCGCGGAGGAACCGGCGTATTGACCGGCCGGATTCCATTTGTATGGCTTTCCAACGCCGTAAGTAACAACGGACTTTATTTTGGACAATCCCTTACCACCAACGTGCCCTTCGACCTGACAGGTGATGGCTATCCCTACAACTTCAACCAGAGTCCTTACACTACAGAGCCAAAGAATTATTCAAACTTGACGACAGGTACCCCCACCTTGATCACCAATCCCCTGGACAGAAATTATGGTCGTTCAGCCATTGTGCCCTCGATAAATACAGTGGCTAAGGATTTCAAGTTCCCCCAGGTTTGGAGGAGCAATATTGCGGTTGACCAAAAGCTACCAGGCGGTGTGGTAGGTACCTTGGAATTCATTTATACAAAGGATATTAATGCGGTGTATATCAGGGATGCTAACTTGGCGCCAGCTACTGCTAAACTGGCAGGGGACGGCAGACCACTCTATGGCTCAGCCCCTGGTACGCCTACAACAGACCGGCAGATTCTTTCCAATGATCGAAGAATTAATGGAGAAGTAGGCCAAGCACTTGTGTTAACCAATACCGACAAAGGCTACCAGTGGAGCATTACTGCACAATTTAAGAAGAGATTTAGCCATGACTTCCAGCTCATGGCAGCGTACACCTATACGGATTCCCGCGAGGTTAACCCTCAAACCGGCTCAACCGCCGGAGGCATTTTTGCAGGTCAGCAAACTGTGCTGGGTCCTAATGACCCAGGTCTTTCTTACGCTAACACACTGACCCCTCACCGTGTCATCGCGTATGGCTCTTATCGCAAGGAGTACCTCGGGCACCTGGCGACTACCTTCTCATTTACCTATCAAGGTCGTTCAGGTTTTAATTACCAGTACGCGTATAGTGGTGACCCGAACAGCGACGGGAACAATAACAATGATTTGATATATATTCCACGCAACAAGAGCGAAATCGTGTTAAGCAGCAGCGGCGGTACGGATACGCGCACTACCGACCAGATTTGGGCTCAACTTGACAGCTACATATCGCAAGACAGCTACTTGAATGAAAAAAGGGGACAATATGCTGCACGAGGCGCAACGTTTGCGCCCTGGGTAAACCGTTTGAACGTAAACATCATGCAGGATTTTTATTTTGATGTGAAGGGCAAACGTCAGACACTACAGGTGTCTCTTGCAATTGACAACGTGCTGAATATGCTGAGTTCAAGTTGGGGCCTTGTCAGCACTCCTGCAAGACCTAACCTGATCCGCTTCCTCGGTTATGAGCAACCCCACACGGCAGGCACGACCTCAGCGCCAGTTGCCACCGGGGGCCCTGCTTCCACCATCGGTCTGCCCTGGGCTGCCACTACCGGACGGCCTGTGTATGCGTTCGACCTCCAGGCTGACAATACACCTCTCAGTTCTACTTACCTCTATGACACCTCTGTAAATGGTCGCTGGCAGTTACAACTAGGTTTCCGCTACATTTTTTAATCTTTCTCAATCCTACTAAAATGAAAACGAAACATATGAAACACATCAATAAAATCATACTAGCAGCGGGATTGACAATTGGTTTCTGGGGGTGTTCTGGCCCTGAGATCCCGTCAGCTAATGTGTCCACAACAGCATCAACATTTGTCGCAAACTTTCGGTTTGTAAATGCTACGCCTGATGCACCTGCACTTAGCTTCTTTATCAACAACATCAAGACGGGGTCAGACACAGGTTCCGATGTCAATTATTCGCAAGGAAGTTATACTCCGATATTTCTTACCTCTGCTGGTCTGGCAGGAACACTCACCGCCAACACCAATATTCGTGTAAAAGCAGTTTCTGGAGGTATTGGCGGAACGCTGGAGAGCAATGACCTGATCTATCGGGCTGGCAATACCAATTCAAATAATTTTGTGGCCATCAACGGAAACAATTACACGGTGTTTGCCATTGACAGTATCAAACGCGAGAAGCCCCTGCGAAAGCTAAACAGCGGAAACTTTGGTGATGTCACATGGTACAATCCAAAAACAAATCCTGGAACGCAAATATCAATCGTTGAAAAGGTTGCTCTTACACTTTCTGATCCCGCCGCAGCAGCAAATCTGGTAAGTCTTGGCGTTGTTCCACTCGGGAGCAGTGATGTAGGTGGCGTCAGGCTTTATGTAACGCAAGATGTTATCCCCGTACTTACTTCACCTGCTACGCAAGCCGGGATCCGTTTTGTGAATGCTGTACCGAATGCCAACGCTACCCCAGGAAACCCGACATTGTTTGTTAGATTGAGACCAGCCGCTGGCGCAACTATTTCACTTTCAGCTGGCACTACACATGTTATGAATGTAGCAAGTTTTAATCCATCGGTGGGTACACGGACCGCCGGGAGTGTAACCTTTCCTGCCCAGACCATCGCTGCGGCTGGGGTTTCTATCGCGTACACCTTGGAAGCCAGCACGAACGCCGGGTATACCCCTATCCTTTACTCCGTACCTAATGTGACGTTTACTTCTGGTAAGGTGTATACCGTATTTATGAGAGGTATGGTGGGTAAGACCGGTTCGATAGGATTAAGCCACGGAATTATAACCCACAACTAAATCGTTCACCATTTAAAGATTTATGAAAATGAAAAGTATCAAATTTTTACAACGGGTGTTCATGGTGAGTATCGTTGTGCTGGTGCTGGCAAGCTGCAAGAATGATTTTACATCGCCTCCTCCGCCAGCGGGTTCGCCGCTGGCCACCGTTGCTTCTACCAATGATAACTTTAATATTCTAACGGCTGTGCTGAATAAAACGGCACTGTTCAATTCCTTGAATAATAATAACTCGGGTCAGTTTACAGTGTTTGCTCCAAGTGATGCTGCATACATTACGTACTTCAAAACGTTTAATGCTGCGCTTGTGACGG
>JAYWDR010000146.1:0-17358 GCA_043779735.1 Cyclobacteriaceae bacterium
CTTTGGCAAGGGCCCCATTCGGTATGGGCAATACGACGGTCCTGGGCTGAATTGTAAGTAGACCGTCAAGGACATATTTTCCATCATCGTCGTTGGGCTCTCCATCAAATTGGGCCACCCATCTGTTTTCACCAAATGAGTTCTCTGCTGGTAAGGAATTGCTAAAGGTGCGCGTCCTGAATTCCATGTTGGTATTTTGGGAAACAACGTGGCATTCCGCGCTCGCTTCACAAAGTAATTGCGCCAACCCGGGCAGGAAGAAAATTAAGATTAAAGTTCTCGATATCGTTTCCCTTCCAATCATAAACTGAAAATCCCACATTTTACCGGTTCTAAAACAGCCAGGCCAATCTAACTCCGCCGGTGGCATGCGCCCCGGTCGCTTGTCCCTTTGCGTAAATATTTTGCAGCGTCTCTGTATAAACAAAATGCACCTGAAAAACATTGTTTCCGCCACCTGCATCAATGTCGAAACCAAGAGAAACCTGATACCCGAGCACATTTCTTTCGTAATTGTCCGTCACCCAATTGTAAGGATGTAAACCATCAATCACACTCTGGAAGGTTTGATTGACCGCCGATGTATGAATAAGCGTGGGGCCCACCGCACCGCTCAGTCTCATTCCTTGCTGAAGGAAGTCTTTTGGCGTCCGCAGCAATAAAGTCAACGGAAATTCAATGGTACTAACGCGCAACCTTTCAAGGTGCGTCGAATCGGGATCACCACTGCGGTAGCCTTGGGGCGTATTGACAAAAATCCAGGGATGCGAATAGGCTCCTCCTGTAACGTCTGTATTATTGATCCCGGCACCCCGCTGTTGAAATCCAACACCGAACCCTATCCCCAGAAATGAATTAAAATAATATTCGGTTCTGAAATTGAACCCAATAGAAGGTTTAATGAAGTAACTTTTCTGCGTTTCCCCCGTAATCGTACTCCAATACTGATTGTAGCTGATGCCCCACCTGAATTTCTTGTCGAAAGCATTTTTCAATGTGCCCTCCGCCAGAATCTTTTCTCTCAACTTCTGTTGTGAAAAAATCGCTGTCGAGAAAAGCAGTGAAAACAAAAATGCCGTTGCACAGATAATCCTTTTCATATATATGTATTTAACATCCTTCATTGTTTGCGATTACACTTTATGCCCGGCACTCTTATTCCATAGTTGGTAGATGGCTGGCAGTGTTACCAGCGTCAGTATCGTCGCGGAGATCAAACCGCAGATCACCACCACCGCGAGCGGTTTTTGCGTCTCAGACCCAATGCCTGTGGAAAGTGCCGCCGGCAGCAAACCCAACCCCGCCATCAGCGCGGTCATCACTACCGGCCGAACACGGGTCATAGCTCCTTCAACGATAGCATCATGCAGGCCTTTCCCCTGGTCATACATTTTGTTAAACACATCTACCATGATGACACCATTCTGAACACACACGCCGAAAAGGGCGATGAAACCCACACCGGCAGAAATGCTGAAATTGATGCCCGTAAAAAAAAGCCCCAGGATGCCGCCGATAAGAGCAAAAGGTACATTCAACAACACAATCCCGGCATATTTAACGCTATTGAACATGAAGAACAGCCACATGAAAATCAAAGCAATAGAAATAGGTACCACAATTTTCAATTGATTGGTGGCCCTCACCTGGTTTTCAAATTCGCCGTTCCAGGTCATGGCGTATCCCTTTCCCAATTTGACCACGCTGCCAACTTTTTCCTGGGCTTCCGCAATAGTGCCGCCGAGATCCCGGCCTCTTACCGAAAACTTAATGGGTATGAACCGTTGATTTCCTTCACGATAAACAAACGCAGGTCCGGTTTGATGTTTAATGTCAGCAATTTCACGCATCGGTATCTTCGACCCATTGGTACAGGGTACCATAATTTTCCCTATTTCTTTTTCCGATTTTCTAAACTCTGGAGAAAAACGTACGCGTATGTCAAACCTTCGTTCACCATCATAGTATGTAGACACCTTCTTACCACCTACCGCCATTTCGATCAGATTGTTGGCCTCCACCACGTTAACACCGTAGCGTGCCATTTTATAACGGTCCAGTTCTACCCGAAGCTCGGGTTGGCCAAGGCTCTTGAAAATTCCTAAGTCTTGCACCCCTCTAATAGAAGTCATAATGTTTCGTACACTATCGGCCTTTCGTTCAAGTACTTCAAAATCGTCGCCAAATATTTTGATAGCCATTTCGCCCTTGACGCCTGAAACAGCCTCCTGTACATTGTCGGAGATGGGTTGTGAAAAACCAAAGACCACGCCGGGAAACTGACTAAGCAACTTTCGCTGCATGTCTTTGATGATTTCTTCTTTCGGTACACCCCTTGTCCATTCACTTTTGGGAAACAAGTCCACAAAAAATTCAACATTGAAGAAACCCGTAGGATCTGTGCCGTCGTTGGGGCGGCCGTTCTGGGATATGACGCCCCTAACTTCCGGGTATTTCTGAAATACCTTGCGCATCTCAGAAGATATCAGGTTGGCACGGGAGAAGGCAATACTCTGGGGCATACTCGCCCGCACATAAATGGAGCCTTCATTGAGCTGGGGCAGGAATTCCGTTCCCAACTGACTTCCAATGACCAAACTAATGGCCAGCAACACTACCGATAGTCCTATACTCAACTTTGGTTTCAAAAGGGACCATTGCAAGGCAGGCTTGTAGACCTGTTCTAATGAGCGAACCAGGAAATTGTCCCTTTCCTTCACATTTTTGTTCAATAGCATTCTGCACAACAGGGGTACCAGGGTGAGCGTAAAGATGAGGGCACCCACCAGAGCGAAGCCGATCGTGTACGCCAAAGGGCTAAACATCTTGCCTTCGACTTTCTGAAACGCAAAAATGGGTATGAGCGCGGTAATGATGATCAGCTTTGAATACAGAATGGGTTTACCCATCTCTATCGAGATCTTCTTCACCATCCCCATCTTCACCATCGCATTGAATTTGACGACCCCCAGGTGTTGTTGCTTGTGGGCCAGGTAAACGAAAACGCCTTCCACCATCACCACCGCTCCATCGATAATGATGCCGAAGTCAATGGCTCCAATAGACAATAAGTTCGCTGACATGCCCTTGATCTCCATGCAAATGAAGGCGAACAAAAGTGCGAGAGGAATGATAATGGCCACAATGATCGTCGTGCGCCAATCCAGCAAAAAAATGGACAGAATAAAAGTCACCAGTAGCATTCCGAGGATCAGATTTTCAATGACCGTACGGGTCGTGAGGCTCACCAGGGTTGTGCGGTCGTAAAACACCTTTATTTCTACACCATCGGGTAATACCCGGTCGTTCAGGTCATCAATAGTAGTATTCAGCAGCTTTAAAACCTGGCTTGGGTTTTCACCTTTTCGCAACAAGACGATCCCCTCCACAACATCGTCCTCATCTCCCCGGCCAACTTTTCCTAGCCTTGGTTTGTACGATTCAGTGACATTGGAAACGTCTTTGACAAAAATTGGCGTGCCATTGATATTTTCTACAATGATCCTTTCAATATCCAATTTGCTTTTCACCAATCCCAAACCTCGCACCAGGAAGGTCTGAGTACCCACTTCGATTACGTCGCCACCAATGTTTTCATTATTCTCCTTGATGGCATCAAAAACATCCTCTGCGCTGAACTGATAGGCAATCAAACGGTTGGGGTCGAGGGTAATCTCAAATATTTTTACTTCACCCCCAAAGCTGATCACGTCTGCAACGCCAGCTACCGACTTCAATCGTTTGTCAATTACCCAATCCTGAATTTCTTTTAGTTCGCGAATGGTCTTCCCATTCCCTACTAGGGTGTATCTGTAGATCTCACCCGTAGGCCCCGATGGCGGCTGGATTTCCACGTCAGCCCCTTCGTGAAGGATAATATTTTGAATTTGATTGAAGACAAACTGACGCGCATGAAAGTCATCGACATCATCTTCAAAAAAAATAGTGACGACTGAAAGCCCAAAGAGCGAAATAGACCGAAGGCTTGTTTTTTTTGGAACCACGTTCATCTCAATTTCAATTGGGATGGTCACAAACTTTTCTATTTCCTCTGCACTTCGGCCCGGCCATTGGGTAATAATGACTACGCGGGTATTGATCACGTCCGGAAATGCCTCAATGGGAGTTGCTAAGAAACTACGTATTCCAAGGGCGACTATTAAAAACGAAGCCATGAAAATAATCATCTTGTTTTTCAACGAGAATGTGATGATCAATTTGATGAACCTATTCATGGAAAATAACTATTTCTCTGTGATTGAACTATTTTAGATTGTACCCGGTAAGAACAAAGAGTGAACCCTCTGAAATAATGTGATCACCTTCATTCAATCCAGCAATGATTTCCGTACTATGGTCATAATTCTTTCCTACTCGAATTTGTATTTTTTCGAAAACATGGTGCCCGACTTCTTTCATGACAAAATATTTGTTGTTTTCCAGTACGATAGCCGTTTGAGGCGCAGCCAGAACCTCAGTGAAATTCTTTGGCGTAATGACTACGTTCGCAAACATTTCCGGCTTTAACAGGCCGTCTTTGTTCACCAATTCTGTCCTTACTCTGATCACTCGAGACTGTGGGTCAAGCATTGTTCCGATTTTCTTAATCGTCCCTTTGAATGCCTTGTCGGGGTAGGCGATCGTTCTTACTGTCACAAAATCACCCTCATGCACTTTTGCCATGTCGCTCTCATGCACATTGGCCCATACCCAAATCGTTTCCAAATCGCTGATGGTGAAAATATTGGTCGCATTGTCCGTCCGGATTTGCGTACCCTCATTGATATTTCGTTCGACGATGTAACCGGAGCGGGGGGCCACCACCCGGAACATCGCATCCAATTCTTTTTCAGAGCCTCCATACAATTCCAGGATCTGCTTTTTCTCATTGAACTCAGAAAATGAATTTTGAAAGTCCTTTTGCGTTTCAGCATACTCCTTGGACGATAGCATGCCGGATTTATAAAGTTCAGTCGAACGTACCAAGTTTAATTCAGCTACCCCATAGTTTGCCTTTGCAATATTGTAGTCCCTTTGGTAAGTACTGATATCCGTACTTAGTATCGTAGCCAATATTTCACCTTTTCGTACGTAACTACCCAACGAAGCGTTTACCTTTTTGACACTACCGCTGACAATTGGATACACGCGTATAACATTGGTCTCATCAAAACTTACCTCACCCACGGCAGCAAATTCATCCATCGCCGGAATTTTCTTAACCGTGTCGATTTTTACAAATTTGAGTTGTTCGTCGGTGAGGGAAATCTGGTTCGCGGGTAACATGGAGACAGGCGTCTTTTCAGTCTTTTTGCCGCATGCACCTGCAACCACTATCAGCAGGGAAAAAAGTAGTAATTTCTTTATCATATCACAGGCCTTTAATAATCAATCAATGTTTGTCCGACGTAGAAATTCAATTCATTCACGTTGTTTAAGAACTGTTGCTTCAACTCAATCAGCTGGATATTGGTGAGGATAAAAATTCTTTGCTGATCAATGAATTGCAACAAAGTGATGTTCCGTTTTTGGAAATTCTGATTGGTGCTCAGGTTCAATTCCCTCAGGCGGTCGAGAAACTGAACATTGTAGTTGGCCAATCCCGCATTCGATCTCTTGTATCGGTTGTAGGCCGCCATGACCTCATTGCGGGCCTGATTTTCCAGTTGGTCATACTGCAGCATAGACTGGCTGACTGATAATTTAGCCTGCTTTATTCTGCCCTGGTTCCGGTCATAAATTGGGAGGAAAATCTCAGTAGTAAAGCCATGGTAAGGCCGGATGTAGTTACTGCCCCGGTCGTAGGGTTGGTAGCCTACCTTCATATCAGGAACACCGGAAGATTGCTGGAGTTTCAAATTCCTCTCCTGCCATCGGATGTTAATTTTGGCGGCCTGAATGTCCGGTCGCAATGCCACCGCCTGGTCTGCCAAACCATTAGGATTAAAATCTTCACCTATGATCGGAATCTTTTGTTCTACAAAAAATGTCGTGTCCGCCGAGAGTCGCAACAACGAGCGCATATTACTTAACACTCTTTCCTTTTCATTGTAGTTTTCAAGAGCATCTGTCTTAACATCTAGATACTCCGCCTCCAAACGGAACGACTCGGTGATGGAAATGGCCCCCACCTCCAGCTGCTTTCTGGTGGCTTCCATTAATTTGTCATAATTTAATATTACCTGCCTGTACAGAAACTCTTTCGCTTCGAGTGCCGCCAGGTCATTGTAGGTATTACCCATCTCAAATAAAATACTCCGGATCACGTCCTCCATTTGTTTTTCTGCCATCTCCACGCCCACGCGCGCCAACTTGACGGAATTCGTGTGCTTTCCGGCTGTGGAAAAGGTCTGCTCCAATTGCCAAAGTGATTGGCTTCTCAAATTAAAATATTCGTTGGTCTCCTGGTTGTACATATCCCCGTTGAGAATAAAATTGGGGTTGTTCCACACTTTCGCCTGGATTACCTTTGCCTTCGCGATATCAATTTCATAGTAAGCTGCCAAAAGACCCAGGTTGAAGTTCAAGAGCCGGCCTTTTGCTTGCTGGAAGCTCAGCACCGTATCAGGTGATTGAGCCAGCGTGGGGGCCGTCACCAATACAATCATCAATAGACACGCGAAACTTCTCATACAAAAAACAAAATTTTAAAATTCGATAGGAGATTGTACAATTGACCTATGAGCAATAGCACATAGAAAGGCAAGGATTGCCTGGAGATGAAACGAGACTAAATGATCAGTGCTCCGAAATCAATAAATAATTTCTTCGAAGGGTTCCTGGAGAGAAATTCCTGCTGATAGCAGCTGTATTGCAAATGATGAAATGTATTGAGACAATACATCAGCAGCTTGTTTGAAATCACATCAGCATCGGATCGGATTTCTTCTGAAAGATTTATTTTGAAAGCTTCGCGAAATTCTTGCTTCACATCGTTTGATTTTTCAAAGAGCTGCATGGTCGCCTGATCCTGTTCAGCCTTTGGTTTTAAATCAACGCACGAAAACCATTCTGCAGACGACAGCAGCACCAGAAAGATGAGGCCAACAGAAAGCAATCTTTTTATTTTCACGCCGTAAATGTAGTTATATTTCGATATTAACAGGGGAAATCTAGTGGGTGGAAACGATTATAAAACAAAAGAAACGCTGGTTTTTTCAACCGGAGGAACGAACCCTTCACCCAAATTTGAATATTTCCTTTAGAGTCATTCTGATCCGTGCGGTCACAAACTACTCAGCCCTAATTTGTAAATGTACCCCAACCAAGGTGCCGCTGCATGAATCTCTGCAGGCCGAGGTCACACTCTTAAGCACATTCACCTCATTTCTTACCCGCAATACACCCAGGAAAGCGAAGATCAGGGCTTCCTTAAACTCAATGATCGACTGGGGTGGCACAATCACCTCAGCCCGATCCTTTAACTTTTCAATCAGAAGATTTATCAAAAAAGCATTGAATGCACCTCCTCCCGTGGCTAGCATTTTCACTCTCTTTTTCGTGGAGGGGATCGATCGAACAATCTCCCTTGCCACGGATTCACATACGGTACAAAGCCGGTCTGCCAACGGTACCCTGGCGTCATCCAACAATGGCTTCCATTGCTTTTCGAACATCTCTCTTGCAAGAGAAGGCCTTGTTTTGCGGTAAGAAGAATAGAGCCTCGTACATGCTTTCAGCATGGGGGTGTTGATCGATCCGGAAGAAGCTAGTTTTCCATCCCTATCAAATGACCGGTTAATGCTCATCATCAAATAATTCAATGCCATGTTGCAAAAACATATATCGAATGCTTTGCGCTTACCTTTGATGTCCATTGAAAGATTAGCGATCCCGCCGAGATTGAGGCATACGTCGTAGGGTGAAAAAAGGAGTTTATCACCCACGGGCACCAATGGTGCACCTTGGCCACCGAGGGCCACATCCAGGGTCCGAAAATCAAAGACTACCGGCAGACCGGTGGTGGCATGGAGAGAAGCGCCATCACCCAACTGAAAAGTAAATCTCTTTTCCGGCTGATGAAAAATCGTATGGCCGTGGGACGCCACAAGGTCAACGTGGCGGACTGAGTGCTGCCGCATAAATTGCAAACAACACTTGCCCATAAGCCTGCCGTATTCACCATGCAGATTCATTAAGAATTCACCCGGAAGGTGATGTGCATTGGACAATTTTTCTTTCCATTTCGCCGAATAGGGAAACATTTTTCCGGAAAGAAGTTTGAAGCGCCACGATTTCTTAAACTCAAATTCGCAGTATGCCACGTCCAGTCCATCCAATGAAGTGCCGGACATAAGGCCGATTACTGTATAGGTGTCCCTGGATTTCATGAATACATTTTAATTGAGACCTCCTGTGTGGTGCGCGAAAAAATGAATTTCGTCCCTATTGACTGAAGTCTGGCACTTTTCATCCTGGTTTGGTACTCCCAGATGCTGGATATTCTATAGATTCGCTGCATGAATTTGGTTGTTGATGCCGGCAATACGCTTGCCAAAGTAGGAATTTTTGAAAAGGATTCTCTGATGAAAAAGGAGGATTTTCGATCCGAGGGTGATTTGAAGAGTTTTTTGCAAAACGCCATCGTTGAAAACCTCATCATAGGTTCGGTCACAGGGAAGGAAAAAGAAATTGCTGCATGGTCGCGCGCCCGAAACACGATTATACTACAGCACAACACTCCCCTTCCCATTAAGAACCGTTATGCTACGCCGGCTACGCTGGGGGTCGACCGAATCGCGGCAGCCTGTGGTGCGTGGTTGCTCTATCCTCACCAAGACAATTTGGTCATCGATATCGGGACGTGTATCAATTATGAGTTTGTTAACAAGGAGGGTGAGTATCTGGGTGGTGCCATCTCCCCAGGCGTAAAGATGCGATTTGATGCCATGCATCAGTTCACAGAAAAACTGCCGGTCGCGCCGGCCCTCGTACGGACACCACTTACCGGGAACGACACCGTCAGCTGTCTTCAGAGTGGAGTTATGAATGGGGTGCTTGAAGAAATAAAAGGGATCTTGTTTCGTTACAAAATTCAGTACCCCGACCTAAGGGTGATTTTATGCGGGGGCGATGTTCATTTTTTTGAAAACTATCTGAAACCTACCATCTTTGTAGCCCCTGAATTGGTTTTGTTGGGTTTGAACAGCATTCTGTTGCATAATGTCACTTCGTAAGAATATTCTTTTCTTATTGGTTAGTCTCTTATTGGGTAGCACCCTGGCTTTCGGCCAGGCGGCGCGCAGCCCTTTTTCATCCTTTGGTTTGGGCGAACAATTCGGGAATGCACTGACGCACAACCAGGGAATGGGTGGAGTGGGTATTAGCAATCCGCAGTATTGGTATCTCAACAATCAAAACCCCGCCTTGCTGGTGTTCAACCGGCTCACCACGTTTGAAGCCGGCCTCGTTGGAGAACAGCGCACCCAGAAGTCTTCCGCAGTGACTGAAAAAAGCGGCAGCGGCAATCTCAACTACCTGGCATTGGGCATACCCATTAAGCCCGGAAAGTGGACGGCGTCATTGAGCCTGATGCCGTATAGTCGTCTTAATTATCAACAGCTGCGGACCGAGGTTATTCAGGGAGACACGACCACTATTAATGTCCTGGAAAAAGGGTCAGGTGGTATTAATCAATTTGCTTTTTCAAATGGCGTTGCCATTAACAGTAAGGTTTCAGTAGGATTCAAGGCATCCTATTTGTTCAGTTCGGTAGTTAATGAGTATTCCAATCTATTGCTGAATACTAAACAAGCTCTCCTTATCTCACCAAATGTCTACGAACGGATTTTCGTCTCTGATTTTCAGTTCTCGCCAGCCGTTTCCATTCATCTTGATTCGTTATTCAAGAAGGATGAATACAAGTTTAACCTGGGCATCGTCTATGATTTTAAGTCTAACCTCAGTAGTAAATTTTATCAACGGATTGAGCGAAGGAATGTGGCAGGCCTGATTGATTCGCTCACTTTAATTTCAAACCAGCCGGGCAACATAACGATTCCCGGAAGCCTGTCGGTTGGAGTATCCATAAGTAAATTATATAAATGGACAGCGGCTTTGGATGCCTCCTTCACCAACTACTCACAATACCGCGACCTGGCTGGAAAGAATCCTTACGCTGCCAACGGTTGGAGGGTGGCAGCAGGGTATGAAATCACACCTGATCAAGGATCCTTGAGCAGCTATTTGAAGCGAATGACATACCGAACAGGCGTAAGCCTTGAAAATAGCGCCTATTTGGCGAACGGCAACTCTGTTAAAGATTTTGGCATTACTTTTGGCCTCTCTTTGCCGGTCAACCGGGTGTCAAGTCTGGACCTGGCCCTGAAAATTGGCAAAAAGGGGGACAAGACGCTCAATACAGTAGAGGAAAGTTACCTCAAACTTTATTTTGGTATGACATTTAATGATCAATGGTTTATTAAGCGAAGATTCGACTAATTGAAATGACTATGAAAGAAAGAGTAATAACCGTGCTGTGCTCCATGGTTTGTTTGATGGGCGTCTATTCAAACACCTTATCTCAGTGCAAAGAATTCAAGTGGCCGGAAAACCGTGCGAAGGCAGATGAGTGCGTAGCCGTCTATGGCGATGCCATGAAGCAGGGCAATTGCCGTGCAGCTACAGCGAGCTTCCAGTGGATGCTTGCCAATGCTCCCAACTGGAACACAAAGTTGTACATCGATGGTGCGGACATCTACGATAAGCTGGCTGATCAGGAAACCGATCCTGCCAAGAAAAAAGTCCTGGTCGATTCCCTGTTGATGCTGTATGATATGCGCATCAAAAACTGCGGTGACGAAGCGAATGTGATGAACAGAAAGGCGCACGCCTCCTATAAGCACAATATCAAAAACAAGGAAAAACTGGCCGAGCTGTTAGCGCTGTATGACAGGGTGTATGAAATTAGTGGCAATAATGTTTCCGATGGAAATATTGTTGCCTACATCACTACCGTGAGGGCCAACCAACTTGCGCTCAAGAATATTCCCGACGAGCAGATTCTGCAAAGGTATGACAAGACCATGGGGATTATCGAAGCCAAATTGAAGAAGGCCATGAGTGAAGGCAAAACCCAGGATGTGGATAAATTCAAAAGTTACAAAGATGCGGTGGATGGTTTGCTGATCTCCATGGTGAAGGTGGACTGTGAATTTGTGAAGAAAAACCTTGCACCCAAATTCAAGCAAAATCCCAATGACCTGGTCATCGCCAAAAAGATTTTCACCTACATGTTGCAGGATAAGTGTACTGATGATCCTCTTTGGCTGGAAGCGGGTGAGGCCATACATAAGCTAAATCCTGAAAAAGACTATGGTTTGTTGAAGGCCTTGGCAAGCAGGCATGTCCTCAATGGTAACTTTGACAGAGCAGAGATACTCTTCAAGGAAGCTCTCCCGCTGGCCACCACACCTCATGATAAGTCAGACGCCCAACTGTTCCTGGGAGGTATTGAGTCGAAGAAAGGGAATTCTGCCGGTGCCCGCGAATTATACAGGCACTCCCTCACCTCCAATCCCAATAACAAGGATGCGTGGGAGAAAATTGGTGACTTGTATTACAATAGCTTTGATAATTGCGCTAAGCAAAGGTCAAAAGCAGAAGATCGATTGGTCTATTTAGCTGCTTACGAAATGTACGCGAAGTCCGGCAACAATCAATTGATGGCGCGTGCAAAGGCACAGTTTCCTTCTAAGGAAGAAATATTTGAGCTTAACTGGTCTGCGGGTTCAAGTCAAAAAGTAGGATGTTGGATCAATGAAATCATTACCTTGAAAACCAGAGATTAAATTTGGCCATTAGAATAAAAGGCTCCGACGTGTCGGAGCCTTTTTCATTTTTAGAAAAAAATGCTTAACCGTATTTTACTCATCGTTTGTTTGATCCTTAACGGGTGCCGGCAAAAAGACGCTGCGGTACTCGTAGAATATACCGGCCCGCTTAGTGAGTCTGAAGACGTGGACGTGCTTTATTTCGAAAAAGATCATATTAAAGTGAAGATGCGGTCTCGGAAAATTCTGGAATTCAAAAATGGCGATCGCGAATTTCCGGAAGGTATTTACCTGGAGTTCTATGATGAATTCGGTAAAATCGAGTCAACATTGAAGGCGAACCACGCTTTCTATTTCAAGGACATCGATCAATGGCGAGGTAGGGGCAAAGTGGAAGTAAGAAATATTGAAAAAAAACAGCAGCTAAACACAGAGGAATTATTCTGGAAACCCCTCACCAAGAAAATTTTCACCGAAAAATTTGTCACCATCAAGTTGGAAAACGAAGTACTGTATGGCACCGGCCTGGATGCTGTTCAGGACCTATCCACCTACACCATCAAAAAGCCCCAAGGTGAATTTGAAATAAAGGACTAGCACTCCCGGTCGTGGTCTGTAATTTTCAGCTAGGCAAAAAATCGTATTTTTACGGTCCCATGAAACTTTTTGATACCGTTTTGCTCTCGTTGGGCGTAGTCTTTGTAATCATTGGCATGTACGAGGTAATGGCAGTGGGCCTAGGCAAGGCCTATATTTTTCTCATGCTGTCCATTGTCCTTTTTCTATGGTTCACCTACCGTAAAAAATCCAACGCTTGATGGAATCACTGTATCCCTGGATTATTACGTCCCTTGTTTTTTCCTTCTTCTTTTCAGGAATAGAGATTGCCTTCCTCTCGGCCAACCGCCTACAGGTGGAATTGCAGGGAAAACAAGGTGCCTGGTCATCCAAGATCATCGCCTATTTTATGCAAAACCCCTCACGCTTTATTGGCACTACCCTCATCGGCAATACCCTCGCGCTGGTGGTCTTTGCCAATACAATGGCCCGTTTGTTTGAACCCGTGCTCACAGAAAACCTGCCATCTTCGCTCAACAACGAGCCCTCCATCCTTCTTATTCAAACGACACTGTCAACGCTCTTGATTTTGTTTACAGCAGAATTCCTCCCAAAGAGTCTTTTCATGATCAATCCAAACTTCATGCTGTCAACACTTGCGCTTCCGTTTGTGGTCATGTATGCCCTCCTTGCGCCGATTACGTTTACTATTGTTACTCTCTCCAAGTTTGTCATCACCCACATTTTGCGACTCGAGTACTCGGAGGAGAAACCGGTCTTCGGATTGACTGACTTGAACCACTACCTCCGCAATATGCACAAGGTGAGTCACGACGACGAAGAAATTGAACTTGACACGAAAATCCTGCACAACGCCCTTGAATTTAAGACAGTTAAAGTCCGTGAGTGCATGGTGCCACGAACGGAAATTACCGCTATCGCCCTGGAAGACGGTATTGAAAAGTTAAAATCTTCCTTTGTTGAGAGCGGTCACTCCAAAATCGTAATTTACCGCGACACCATTGATGATGTGATCGGCTATTGCCATTCGGCAGCGCTGTTTAAGAATCCTTCCACGATTGAAGAAATCATGACGCCCATAAGCATCGTCACTGAAACTACCATGGCCAACGATATGATGGTGCAGCTGATTAAGGAACGAAGAAGCCTCGCAATTGTGGTGGATGAATTTGGTGGCACGGCGGGACTGGTGAGCATGGAAGATGTAATCGAGGAAATTTTCGGCGACATCGAAGATGAACACGATGCAGATGACCTCGTGGAGCAGAGGTTAGGTGACAATACTTATTTACTCAGTGCACGGCTGGAGGTAGACTACCTGAATGAGAAATATCACTGGCGACTTCCGTTTGGTGACTACGAAACACTCGGCGGGCTTATTATTTCATATACCGAGGATTTTCCGCAAAAGGGAGAAACGATCCTGGTGCCGCCCTTCACTTTCACTATTCAATCAACCAAAGGCAACGGGATTGACACCGTCAAAGTAGAGTTGGGGATTGAGGGTGGCGAAGACTAGAAACTGCTGAATATCAACTGATTTTACTTTTAAGGGCCCTTTGCTGAATAGAGCAAAGGGTTTAAATTTGCGGCTCTTTTGCCAACGGTTTCAGCAAAAGAATAGTGGTATATCATTAATTCTTCATTGTATGGCGCTTATTAGCACGTTGAGAACAAAAATGACAAAGTGGGTTGTGGGAGCAATCGCATTATCCATGGGTGCATTCATAGTCGGCAGTGATCTTTTTGGAAGTGGCCCCAGATCCATATTTGGAGGCAGCAGCCGGGAGGTGGGTGAGATTGCCGGCCATTCTATTTCGGTGGACGAATACAATATAGCTCTACAGGAACGCGAAAATAGCTACATCCTGAATTTCGGCCGTCAGCCAGGTGAACGGGAGAGACCTACACTCCAAAGTCAGGCGTGGGAGGCACTAATCATACACAATGCCATCATGCCCCAATATGAACAACTGGGCGTGAAGGTGAGTAATGATGAAATTTGGGACATGGTGCAAGGCAAAAATGTAGATGAAGGCATCAAGTCTTCTTTTACAGACTCCGCCGGAAGGTTCGATCGCAACAGACTTATCTCATACCTTAAGCAAGTGGATGCCATGCCTGTTGGGTCTGAGGCACGCGTTCGCTGGGACATCTTCAAGCGCGACCTTCGCCCAGCCCGTGAACGGATAAAGTATGAAAATCTAATTCTTAAGACTACCTACGTAACGGAGGCGGAGGCGGAGAAAGATTATCACAATCAGAATGATGTCGCAGAAGTAAAGTATCTGTACGTTCCCTTTTTCGCCGTTAACGATTCGCTGACAAAAACAAGTGACGCAGATATCAAAGAATATTACAATAAGCACAAAGAAAAATACAAGGTTGAAAATACCCGCAGCCTTACCTATGTCACCTTCCCGGTGGCGGCCTCTTCGGAAGACACGCTGGCTATCCGTGAGGAAATGACCCGGCTCAGCACTGAATTTAAAACCGTCACAGAGGATTCTCTTTTCGCTTCCTCAAATTCTGATGGAAAAAATCCTTTTACAAAATATACCATTTCATCCTTGCCAACGGCATTGAACAATCAAATAGAAAGGCTGACCGCTGGCCAGGTAATTGACCCACAGTTGGTCGACGGCCTCTACAAAGTTTATAAAATCACAAAGATCCGCACTGACACCTCGTACAATGCCAAGGCCAGCCATATTTTGATTAAGTGGGACAACACGACGACGGAAGCAAAGAAGACAGCCAAAGAAAAAGCGCGCAAAATCCTTAACGAAATTAAGGCCGGAGCCAGTTTCGCAGCAAAAGCTCGTGAGTTTGGTACCGATGGCACAGCCACACGAGGCGGTGACCTTGGCTGGTTCTCTTCAGGCCAAATGGTGAAGCCGTTTCAAAAAGCGGTGTTTGACTCAAAGAAAACAGGCCTTCTATCCGATCTGGTTGAAACGGAATTTGGTTACCACATTATTGATGTCACTGCTGTGAAGAACAATACTGCCTTTTATGTGGCCACCATTGAACGCAATATCACGCCCAGCGATGAAACGCTGAACGCCGTCCTGCGCAAAGCCGATTCTTTTGCGGGTGACCTGTCAGGAGTGGATGCCTTCAAGGAAAGAGCTAAAAAAGAGAACCTCTCTGTTCTGGAGTCCAACGATCTTGGCACCAACGAGAGAAGAATAAATAACATGGATGCAAGACAGATAATAACATGGCTCTTCAGGGATGCTGCCGTAGGTAAAGTCTCCGAAGTATTTGACCTAACCGATAATTATGTGGTGGCGGTGATGACAGGTGAAATAGAAAAAGGTTATAAACCTTTGGAAAAGGTGAAGGATGATATGAGTCCCGCCGTGCGCAACCAGGCCAAAGGTAAATACATCGTGGAAAAGCTCAAAGGCAAAACAGAACCTCTGGAAGAACTTGCGAAACAATTTGGAGCAGACGCCACTGTAAATTCGTCAAGTGACTTAAAGATGAATACCAATTCGATGACTTCCATTGGATATGATCCACTCGTGGTAGGGGCCATCTTCTCTCTGGAAAACGGTAAACGCTCCAAGGCAATCAACGGCGAAAACGGTATAACCGTGGCGGACCTGCAAAACAAAACAATAGCGCCCGCAATCGGCGATTTTGCCATGTTCAAAAATCAATTGGTGCAATCACAAAGCAGCCGTGGCGGATACTTTATCACTGAAGCACTGAAAGAAGCGGCCAAGATCGAAGACAAGCGGTACAAGTTTTTTTAAAAATGCCCGTTGGGCTTGCTGGAAGGTGCAGATTGAGATTTTGAGCGACTGAAAGGCCTTCGCGTTATGGATGCACAGTGGCTCAATTCCTTCAGGGAAAAGCTAGATAAATTCTATGCTTGGCCTTCCTTGTATACGTTCAAGTTTATCGTTCCATCCCATAGACAGCACAACCTAAGACAGCTTTTTCCGCTACACACTTCGACTAACGAGAAAACTTCCCATAAGGGAAAATATGTCAGCCTGACCTATCAAATGATGATGCCATCAAGCGAATCAGTGATTGACGTTTACAAGAAAGCATCCATTATTGAAGGGATAGTCGCGCTGTAATTCCACTTCTGCCCGCCTGTCGCATGAAATTTAGTGCGCTGTCACCTAAAGAAATCAACGCCATGCGAAGGACTGCACATTGCTTTGCCCAAGAGTTGCAATAAAGCAGATTAACAACTAACTTTTACTTCTTAATGAAACCCGATTATGTGGAAAGAAGAGAATAACAAACTTACTAAGACCTTTACCTTCAAAGACTTCACTGAAGCGTTTGGCTTTATGTCAAAGGTGGCCATCATTGCGGAGAAAATGAATCACCACCCCACGTGGACCAACACATGGAACAATGTAAGCTTTGAACTGAGCACCCACGACGCCGGCAATCGAGTGACGGACCTTGACAGGAAACTGGCAGCCGCCATTGACAAACTTGCCTGACGTGGACAAGAAGGTCTCCCTTTACCTTGTACCAACCCCTATTGGCAACCGCGGCGACATTACCCTGCGGGCACTGGATACTCTAAAGAAAGTGGATTGTATTCTCGCTGAGGACACAAGAGCCTCTGGAATGCTGTTGAAGCATTATGAAATCAAAAAACCTATTCAAAGCTTTCATAGTTTCAATGAACACAACGTTTTTGAAAAATTGGTGACCCGAATGAGGGTGGGTGAAATCTTTGCCCTCGTTAGCGATGCGGGCACACCCGGCATCTCCGATCCTGGCTTTCTGTTGGTACGTGAATGCCTCAAGGCAGGACTTCCCATTGAATGCCTTCCCGGGCCGACCGCGCTCATTCCCGCCCTGGTGAATTCAGGTTTCCCTACAGATCGCTTTGTCTTTGAGGGTTTTCTACCTCATAAAAAGGGAAAGCAAACGATGATGAAAAAGATTGCTGATGAGGAGCGGACCACCATTATTTATGAGTCTCCCCATAGGCTGCTCAAAACGTTGGAACAACTAAGGGAACATG
>JAYWDR010000147.1:0-2256 GCA_043779735.1 Cyclobacteriaceae bacterium
AAATATTTCTTCCCTACCAGGATTCTCTTTTACGCAAAAAGGGACTTCAGGATTCGGTTTTGAGGAGATCATACCAGTATTATTTGGGAAACACCACGGAGCTGGAGTCCATTTACGACACGGTCATCGATTCACTGAGCTTGCGTGAGCAACGCTTGCGCCAAATTCCGGCACTGAAGCCTAATGGTATACCCTAGTGACTTTGAAGCCAGGTTAGGATTTGACCAGATCCGGCAACGGATCCTTAGCTTCTGCTTGGGGGATTTGGGCAAGAAACTCGTTTTACAAATTGCCTTTCTTTCCGATCACGTACTGATTCAGTCATTGCTATTGCGAAACCTGGAGTCAAAACAGATTCTTGATCGCGGCGAAGATTTGCCCCTTCAACCCTATGAAGACCCCGAAAAATGGTTGCAAGCCATGGCGGTGGAAGGGACCTTCCTGGAAGGCGATGACTTCCATAAAATCGGACAAGCCATACAGCAGATTCAAGCGTGCAGGGATTTTTTGGTTAAGAACGAGTCACCCTGTCCGTTCCTTTTTCAATTGACGAAACCCGTGCATCCCACTTCAAAAGTCCTGAAGACCATTCAGCAAGCTATTGATGATGAGGGCAAGGTGAAAGACCAGGCTTCTGCCGTGTTGGCCTCCATCAGAAAAAGGCTGCGGGAGGAGCAAGGCAAGGTCAGGAGAGTCGCAGAGCAGATCATGCGTCAGGCAGTGGAGCTGGGGTGGACAGCCGAGGGATCAACGCCTACAATTCGCGATGGCCGGTTGGTAATACCTATTTCTGCCGAGCACAAACGCAAAATCAAAGGTTATGTCATCGACCAATCCTCCACAGGACAAACGGTCTATCTTGAGCCGGGTGAAGTCATGGAGGCCAACAACGACCTGCGCGATCTTATGCTGGAGGAGCGAAAGGAGATCATTCGAATTCTGACGGACCTTACTTCACTCTTGCGGCAGCATCAACCGGAACTGGAAGAAGGGTATGGTTTTTTAGGACACCTTGATTTCAATCGGGCGAAGGCAAGATTTTCCAGGGAAATAGCGGCGGTCCTTCCGGTGGTTGAAAGTATTCCACATTTACAGTGGAGGAATGCTCGCCATCCTTTGCTATTGCTGTCATTGAAAGGTAAGCGGCCCCTGGTGCCCCTCACCCTCTCCCTATCGGTTGACAATCGATTTCTTCTCGTTTCTGGTCCCAATGCAGGAGGAAAATCCGTTTGCCTGAAAACCGTAGGCCTTATCCAGTACATGCTTCAGTGCGGGCTTTTAGTACCCCTGCACGAAGAGTCCGTCATGGGCATTTTCCAAAAAATTTTCCTGGATATCGGCGATCAGCAGTCTATCGAAAATGATCTGAGTACCTACAGTTCACACCTGAGGAATATGGATTTTTTTATCCGTCAATCCGGTGAGTCGACGCTCGTGTTGATGGATGAGTTGGGATCCGGCACGGATCCGAATTTTGGTGGCGGCATTGCCCAGGCCGTGCTGGAGCAACTGGTTCAAAAGAAGGTATGGGGTTTGGCCACAACGCACTATTACCATCTTAAAATATTTGCCAGCAACTTTCCAGGGATTCGGAATGCAGCCATGTTATTTGATACCAGGCTGTTGTCACCCTTATTTCAACTGGAGATCGGGCAGCCTGGAAGTTCATTTGCCCTGGAGATTGCAAGGAAGACGGGGCTCTCTCAGGAGACCCTGGCGGCCGCTGAACGGATTATCGGCAAAGAGCTGATGGGTTTGGAAACGTTGATGAAGCAGGTAAGAGAAGAACAGCAGGCGCTTTCAGAAAAGGAAATTGAAATGAGTCGCCAGGAGACACAATTGTCTGCCGCACTGAAGCGATATGAAGCCCTTTCATCCACACTCGAATCGCAGAAAAAAGAAATTCTTAACAAGGCAAAGGCTGAGGCTTCTGTCCTGTTGCAGGAGACCAACCGTGAAATAGAAAAGACCATTCGCCACATCCGTGAGAATAAAGCGGACCGCCAGGAGACCCGTAAAGTTCGACAAGGATTGAAGGAAATAGAGAAGAGAGTGAGGCCCGTGGCTGCCGCCGTTGCCGGTCTTGGCATACCATTGAGTGTTGGCGACAAGGTGAGAATGATTGGAGGCGAGGGTACGGGCACTCTTTTGGCGATACAAGGGAAAAAGGCGACCGTGCAGTTTGGTGAAATGCGTTCAACGGTGAAGTTGGACAAGTTGGTGAAGAGTACTTTTTCAGGGGCGAGCAAGGAAGGC
>JAYWDR010000148.1:0-2248 GCA_043779735.1 Cyclobacteriaceae bacterium
GGTGAACCCAGAACCATCAGGAGTTTTCCATCGTGCTCTACAATGGTAGGAGTCATGGCGCTCAACATTCGTTTGCCGGGCTCGATCTTGTTCCCCTCACCGCCTAAGAGACCATAAATATTTGGAACCCCTGGCTTTGCGCTGAAGTCATCCATTTCGTCATTCAACAGGAAACCGGAACCGGCTACTACAACCCTGTTGCCCGCCCATTCATTAAGCGTTGTTGTAATTGAAACTGCGTTCCCCTGAGGGTCCACAATTGATATTTGCGTAGTTTCAACGGATTCGTACCCTGCGATTGTTCCTGGCAGCACATCCTTACTCTTGGCCGCGGCAGTATCATTGTAAATGCCCATTCGGCTTCTGATATAATTGGTGTCTAGCAATTCTTTCACAGGAACCTTGAAAAAATCAGGATCACCGAAATATTTCGACCGATCGGCATACACCCACCGCTCTGCCTCTGTCATCAGGTGAACGGTACGGGCCGCGTTGTGACCCCACTCATGAACTGGATAAGGCTCGATGGATTTTAGCAACTGGAGCAAACAAATGCCACCCGAAGAAGGCGGTGGCATGGTAATTATGTTGTACGATTTGTATTTCGCAATGATTGGCTCCCGCCATTCGGACTTGTAGTTCTTCAAATCTTCAGCGGTGATCAAGCCCTTGCCTCGCTTCATCTCAGCTACGATATCTTCTGCGGTTTTGCCTTCGTAAAATCCCGCTCGGCCTTCATCCCGGATTCGTTCCAGGGTATGACTCAAGTCATTCCAATAGATGCTATCGCCTGCCTTCCAATCCTTCAATAAGAAATCCGGACGAACTGTGTTATACTGAATCAGGTCATCGTGCAAGCTTTTTATATAACGTGCTTCGCGTTCCGTCAGTTGAAAGCCATTGGAGGCCAGATCAATCGCTGGCTGCACAAGATCTTTCCACGGTAGCTTGCCATATTTTTTGTGTGCTTCCAACATTCCATCAACAGAGCCGGGAACGCCGGAAGCCAGATGACCCGAGACGCTCAAGCCTTTGATAACATTTCCATCTTTGTCCAGGTACATGTTCGTCGAGGCCAGGGCAGGGGCCTTTTCACGGAAGTCAAGTGTGTTGGTGGTACCATCCCAAAGCCGGACAACCATGAAGCCGCCGCCTCCTATATTACCCGCTGCCGGAAATACCACGGCAAGGGCTAGCTGTACCGCTACTGCCGCGTCAACCGCATTGCCGCCTTTTTTCATGATGGCCACGCCAACATCGGCTGCCAATGGATGTGCACAAACAACCATGGCCTGGTCCGCCGTAAGGCCTGTGATGGCGGGTTTCTTCTCCGGAGTCTGGCATGAGAGGGTGAGAACGGTCAAAAAAAGAATAGAAAGACGCTTCATAGAGTTAAGTTTTGGTATTTGCGCTTAAATGTATTATTTCCGTGCAAACAAATCCATGAGCCTGCGAAAAGAAAAGGCAGCACGCTTAAAACTAGCGGTGCTTGAGCAAACATTAAAGCTGATCGGCAAGAGGCCATTTGATGATCTGTATGTGGAAGATATTTGCGAGAAAGTGAAAATCTCTAAGGTTACATTCTTCAAATACTTCCCAACCAAGGAGGACATCCTTTCCTATTATTTCAGAATTTGGTGCCTCCGGCGCGCGGTGGAGTTGAAGGAGAAACCGAAAGAAGGGCTGCAGGGAATTTTTTATTTGTTTGACAGATTGAGTGATGACATAGAATTGCACCCTGGGATAATCTTGAGCCTGATAGCCTATCTTTCCAATCCAAAGAGGCCGCTCAAACCATTTCCCGTAAAGCCAGAAGAGAAGAAGCTGTTGTATCCATCGATGACCGAAGTTCAGTCTATTGAAATCAATTCTGTCGACCAGATGTTTGAGAAATTTGCATTGGAGGCAATCTTTAAGAAAGAGATCACCAAGGCGACTTCCACCCGCGATGTAACGAATCTGCTGAGCAGTGTCTTTTATGGCTCCATTGTCACGTCTCACCTTCTTCAGATAAGTCCGCTGAAAATTTTCCTAAGAAGACATGTTGAATTGGCCTTGAAGGGTCTTCATTGATGTTGGCTGTTAGTCCTTCACTACTAGATACCAGATGTTGATCCTACTTTGAGGGCTGACATTATTATAGAGATACGAGCAAAATCACGAGCATCAACCCCGAAGGGGTGGCATAATTTCACCCCTTCGGGGTTTATCAAAAATGCAGACAACCTTTCTACAATAATTTCATCCC
>JAYWDR010000149.1:0-6681 GCA_043779735.1 Cyclobacteriaceae bacterium
ACCAGAACCTTATGATTGGGCTAAAGCCCAGATTTTGTTAGCCTCAAAATCCTCGAGCTAAAGCTCGTGGCAATTGATATTGGGATCCGCGGGTGTCCCATTGACGAATACAAGAGAGGAACGCCGGGGATGAGATTGATCTCGATCTGTCGCAATCTTAAATCCGCGCCCTCTCAGGGCCCCCCAGAGTATTTTCTCCGAAGGCGTCAAGACCTTCTTTAGAAAACGGACATTCTCAAAAACCTTCGGCGACGCATGCTGATGAAAAGGTAATTCCATTTCCAAAATAGTGTTCGTGTTCACGTTCTACCCGCGGGGAGGCAGTAGGGCTTCCAGATAAGTTGCTATGTAGCGATTAAGTTGCTTCCTCCGGTACTGCATGATATAGCGTGGGTGGGCGAGGGGGACAATTTCTTCAAACCACTGATGGTCTTCGTTTAGCTTTTGAAGGAAATCAAAGTTTTTTCCTTCTCCAATGCAATAGCACTTGTGCTGGCTAAAGCCCATCGGCAGAAGGGTATTCACTGAATCAACGATAAAAGGGAGGACGGCTTTCTCCAGTTTCTTGTCATCATAGTAGTTGATGTTTTTCCCTTTTTTGGTGAAACCCAGGGGAGAGACTGCTGAAATGAAATAGTGCTTGTAGAAAACTTCAGGCCCTCCAAACGATTTTATCATTTTGTAAATAAAATCTGAGGAGAGTTCAGGCTTTTTAACAAATGTATTTTCTATTCCACATTCTCTTTCCAGCTTGATAGGATCGGTGAAAGAAATGCCTGTAATGCCTGATCCAAACCTGCCAGGGTTAATGCCGAGCAGGAGGGACCTTGGATGGTGATCGTTGTAGAATTTTTTATAAAATGCTTTACACAACCTTACCGTGTATTCATCGTGATAGGGATTCATTACCTCAATCCCCTTCGGCAGCCGCGCATCGATCTTGAGACCCATCAGGAATTCCAGGATCTTGCTGTCCAGCATTTTGTTATTTCCTACGCCCACGGCTTTTAGACTTTGGCTCTTATAATTATTACTTTTCACTTTCACCACCTACCGCTTACCGCTTACCTCGAAGGCACTCTTATAGAATCCTTCCTTCTGAACAAAGTCGATCAATTCCAGATAGAATGGATGCGAGCCCAGCGTTGCACTGTCGCCGATCATCAATAGTTTCTTTCGTGCACGGGTCATGGCGACGTTGGTCCTGCGGATGTCGCCAAGGAAACCAACGTCAGCTTTATCATTGCTGCGCACAAAACTAATGACAATGGCATCACGTTCCTGCCCCTGAAATGCATCAACGGTGTTGATGGTGATCAATTTGTGCAGGGGCTCAAGTATCACAGAACTTTCTGCAAGCTTGTGCAAATAGTCAACCTGGGCCCGGTAGGGGGTAATAATTCCCATGGTAATGTTTTGCTCAATCCAGGCTTCCACGCCTACAGACTCCACCATCTTTTCACTTTGATGAACGACCAGCCTGGCCTCTTCTTCATTAAAGCGACTAAGCGTTTCAGGATCCTGGGCTTCCGAATAGCTACATCCTGCAGTATCAATAAACTCTACAGGCAGTTCATACGGGTGCAGCAATACAGTCTTGACAGACTGGTGCGCGACGAGCTGATCCTTATAGAAATAGTGAGAAGAGAATTTCATGATCTGCTCGTGCATCCTGTATTGTACGGTGAGCATGGTGGCCTGTCGTGGCCGCCGCTGGATCCCCTTCTCAAAAAGAGTCACTGACAAACCCGCTTTGGCCGCCTCGGTTGACTTGATCGTGGGAGGCAGTTGGCAGTGGTCGCCGGCAAGTATCACCCGTTCAGATTTCAAAATGGGTATCCAGCAGGCGGGCTCCAGAGCCTGGGCAGCCTCATCAATAAATACTGTCTTGAATTTCCTTCCGCGGAGTACCGGGTGCGAGGAGCCTACCAGGGTTGAACATATTACTTCGGCCTTGTTAAGCAGATCGTTAACGATGTAGAATTCCAGGACATCAGCGTCTGCCCTCATGGCTTTGACATCTTCTTTCATGAGCCTCCGCTGTTCCCTTTCATGGTGACCAAAAGTCCGTTTGTATTTCGAGGCCATGGCACGGAGATTTTCCAATTGCTTTCGCAATGCTCGCAGTTCGCTGTAGTTGGGATGGGCCGCAATCCGCGCATCGAGTGTCTTACTCAGTGTTTGTTCCGTGACGCGGGCCGGGTGACCAATGCGGACCACATTCAGTCCAAGCTCACTCAGTTTCTCTACCAGTAAGTCGATGGCCGCATTACTCGGGGTGCATACCAATACTTGTCTTTCTGTCTTGGTTGTTGCAAGTATAGCTTGTGCGAGGGTTGTCGTTTTGCCCGTACCGGGTGGTCCGTGGATAAAACCAACATCGGTGGTGGTGAGAATTTTTTGAAGGGCATTGGCCTGACTATCGTTCAGGATACTGGATAACGCATACTGGATTCTTGTTGCCAATACTTGCTTGTCAGCCAATGCATCTCGAACAGCTAGTGATGCTGGGTTCTGGGAACCGGTCGCTGGCTGCTGCTGACCGGCATCGAGTATCAAGGCTCCAGGATCTCCTAATAGTATTTCTTTCAGTTGCGCTACACGGTTATCATCTGCTTTGATGACGGTCTTCATCGCATACTCCATCTCCTTGTAGCTCATCTCGTCAAACATCACATCCGCACCTAGCATTCCGTCATCTATCCAGGAGGGTAAATCATCACTGTTTAAAGTGATCACCAGGATGTTGTCACTTACATAATTGACCACTCCATTGGTATGTTCCTTTTCCGGTTTTCCTGAGGCATTGCAAAATAGGCTAACCAGCTTGCCACTTTGGAAACTGTGGGGCTGATCAAGATGGTTTGTCCGCTCCAGCTCTACGATAATTCTCTCGCCTGTCCCGATATAATCCCTTTTGAGTCTAACCGGATACCATGTGACGCCTTCCTTCGTCCGTTGAGCAAGGGACCGCAATAGAACTTTTTGCCGGTATTGCTCCAAATCGGCCTGTCGCTCCAGCCGAATGAGGTCAAGGGTATTTTGAAGGTCTTCGTGAATGGACATTAGCAGTTGCCGAAAGGTAATAATTCAGGGGCACTGCCGCGTGTGAAATTTTAAGCTCGCTCTTCAATTATTTTCTCGGATTCTGCATAGATTGCATTTCAACCGAATCATACATTATGAAAAAGCGAATTATCTCACTTGTTTTTGTTTTCCTCTTTGGAATTCTGCCAATCGCCCGGGCCGATGAGGGAATGTGGCTCCTCTACATGCTGGGTGATAAAGTCTACAACGACATGGTCAAGAAAGGGTTAAAACTAAGCAAGGCGCAACTCTATAATCTGAATAGCCCCTCCATCAAAGATGCTATTGTGATTTTTGGTGGTGGGTGTACTGGAGGAATTGTCAGTGGAGAAGGGTTGATTTTTACAAATCATCATTGCGGGTATGATGCCATTGCCAGCGCCAGTTCAGTGGAGCATAATTATCTACAAAATGGTTTTTGGGCCAAAAGCAAGAGTGAAGAAATACCAGCTAAAGGGCTTTCGGTCCAGTTCCTAGTTCGCATTGATGACGTAACGGACCAGGTGAATGTTGCGTTGAAGGGCTTAACGGGAGTGGAGCGTGCGGCGAAATTTGCTTCTGTCAGCGTTGAGATTTCTAAGAAGGCGACGGAGGGAACGGGCAATGAAGGACGTGTCAACTCTTTTTTCAAGGGAAACCAGTTCCTCCTGTTCCAATACCAACGGTACAAGGATATTCGGCTGGTAGGTGCACCGGCGGAAAGTATTGGGAAGTTTGGTGGGGATACGGACAACTGGGAATGGCCTCGGCATACTGGCGACTTTTCTGTTTTTCGCGTCTACATGGGCAGCGATGGCAAGCCAGCAGACTATGCTGCCACCAATGTCCCGCTGAAGCCAAAGTACTTCTTACCGGTTTCTATTAAAGGCTATAAAGATGGGGACTATGCCATGATTTATGGCTACCCGGGTGGCACGAATCGGTACGAGTTTTCAAATGGAGTAAAACTGAAAACCGATATCGAGAATCCTGCGATTGTCAACCTTCGTGACGTTCGCCTGAAACTGATGTTTGAGGAGATGAAGAAGGATCCCACCGTGCGTCTTCAGCTTGCGTCTGATTATGCCAGTATCGCCAACTACTGGAAATTTTTTGACGGTGAAACCAAACAACTTTTGAAGTTTGATACCTATAATCAAAAGAAAATGGCGGAAGATAAATTTGTGCAATGGGCCACGGATAAAACAGAATACGATAATTTATTTGCCAACTGCGAGAATATTTATAAGGAGTGGAGGCCGTATACCAAACACCGGGTGTACATCAACG
Organism: Cyclobacteriaceae bacterium; assembly: GCA_043779735.1. Classification (GTDB taxonomy): domain Bacteria; phylum Bacteroidota; class Bacteroidia; order Cytophagales; family Cyclobacteriaceae; genus ELB16-189. Next base: position 4,357 of record JAYWDR010000149.1, read on the forward strand.
AGGGAATAAACGGTTCCCGTTTGACGAGCTTCGCCGCCACATTGCAAGGTGTAGAGAAAACGATTACCAAAAAAGGCATCACTTCGGAAGAAATAGCCAAGGCCATTGAGGGCGCTGATAATATTCGGAAACAGTTCCTAAAAGATGAAAACAGGATATCTGACCAAAAAATCCTTGCAGCCACTTGCAAGATGTTTTATACGGATATTGATTTGACCCAGCACCCGCAAACATTCTATGAAAATCTCAAAGCCCGATATGGTGATCTGAATACCAATGCCACCTACGACAAGTTCTCGGAGGATGTTTTCACCAAGACGATGATCCTGGATGACAGCAAATGGAATGCCTTTATGGCCAAACCTGATTCAATGACACTCCGTAATGATCCAGCATATCAGTATGCTGTAACGTTTGTGAGAAATTATACTAGCAAATATGCTCCGAAATCCACGGCCTTTACTTTGCAGAACAACGAGTTTGGACGGTTGTACATGAAAGGTGTGATGGAGGTTAACAAAGGCAAAGACTTATATCCTGATGCTAATTTTACCATGCGCCTGAGTTACGGAAATGTAAAATCGTACAAACCCAGGGATGCAGTTTTCTACGATTATGTCTGTACGCTTTCAGGGGTAGTGGACAAGTATAAACCTGGTGATTATGAATTTAACTTGCCTGCCAACCTGCTGGAGGCATACAAGAAAAAAGACTTTGGACAATACAAAGATGCTGCAAGGAACGATATCGTTGTTTCCTTTATCACCACCAATGATATAACGGGTGGTAACAGCGGATCGCCGGTGATTAACGCGAAAGGCGAGCTCATTGGACTCGCCTTCGATGGCAACTACGAAGCACTTAGCCACAAACTTGCGTTTGATAAAGACTTAAATCGTACCATATGCGTCGACGTGCGATATGTCTTGTGGTGCATGGATAAGCTTGGTGGAGCGCAAAATATAATATCAGAGCTAATGCTTAAATGACCTGAGGTGAGTGGAGTCCAAAAGTCAACCATTGAATTATTTCAGGTGAAGTGCATTCTCATCATCGCGTTGTCATTCTTATGGGGGCTCCCGTTAAGGGCCCAGCAATTCGATATGGTCATTCAAAATGGGAGAATCATTGACGGCTCAGGAAATTCATGGTACTATGGAGATGTGGCCATAAGAGATGGAAAGATTGCCAGGATTGGCAAAGCAAAAGACTGGCAGGCCAAGAAAGTAATTGATGCAAAAGGATTGATTATTGCGCCGGGCTTTATCGATGTACACACGCATATTGAAGGAAATGACTTGAAGGTTCCGACGGCCGGAAACTTCATATTGGATGGCGTCACTTCGGTCGTGACGGGAAACTGCGGTGGATCGAACGTTGACATTGCCCGTTATTTCCGACAGTTAGACAGCGTAAAGACTTCTCTAAACGTAGCCACTCTTGTCGGACACAACAGTGTCAGGAAATTGGTGATGGGTGACGGTCAGCGAGACCCCTCGACGGAGGAACAATTGAAGATGGAAGCGGTTGTCGCAATGGCAATGCGTGACGGTGCCGTGGGGCTGTCAACGGGTTTGATTTATGTGCCTGGCACCTACTCCAAAACGCCAGAAGTAATTGGTTTGGCAAAAGCGGCCTCAAAGTACAACGGTGTATATGCTTCGCACATCCGAAGTGAAGGCGACAATGTCACTGAGGCCATTGATGAGGCGATTAATATTGGGCGTCAGGCTGGCATACCTGTGGAGATTTCCCATTTCAAAGTTACCTACAAGCCCAACTGGGGCCGGTCGGTGAGCACCATAGCACAGATTGAAAAGGCACGACTGGAAGGGATTGATGTGACCGTAGATCAATATCCATACACAGCCAGCAGCACCACATTAAATACGCAGTTACCTGACTGGGCGTTTTCTGGTGGAGTAGATTCTTTAAAGATCCGACTCAAAGATGCTGCTACCCGTACTGAGATCAAGAAACAAATGATTCAGAACCTTCAAAAGAAAATGGTAAAGGACTATAGCTATGCCGTAGTTGCCCAATATCATGCCGACACCTCCTTTAATGGCAGGAATATTTCTGAAATCAATGTACTTAAAAAGAGAAGACCTAAGGCATTGGATGAAGCTGAAACGATTCTTGAAATGGTTGAGAACGGAAGTGCGGGAATGATTTTCTTCAGCATGGACGAAGGCGACCTCAGTCGCATCATGAAGTACCCGTTCAACATGTTTGCATCAGATGCTGGAATAGCTCGCTATGGATCCGGCATGCCGCATCCTCGCGCGTATGGCACCAATGCCCGCGTGCTGGGACATTATGTGA
>JAYWDR010000150.1:0-2240 GCA_043779735.1 Cyclobacteriaceae bacterium
GGAGTATGCCAAAAAGGTAGAGGGGCTGGGTGCGGATGCGGTAATAGCCGTAAATAACAGGGCCGGGGGCCACTCTGGAAATCTGTCGCCGCAAGAGCTGATCACCTTGCTGAAAGAAAAGTGCAATATTCCAATCATATCGGCAGGCGGTATATCACGAGGTGTCCATCTGAAACAAGCGATGGATTGGGGTGCAGCCGGGGCTTCGATCGGCACAATTTTTATAGCCTGTGAAGAAGCGGACATCTCACCTGAATATAAACAAGCCATGGTTGACTATGGAGAAAAGGATATTGTACGCACTAATAAGATGTCTGGCTCTGCGCTTACAGTGATCAACACACCCTATGTGCAACAACTTGGCACGAAGGCTAACTGGCTGGAGTGGATTTTGAATAATAACAAGGCCTTGAAAAAATACGCTAAGATGATTATCGCTCTGCGCGGAATGAAGGCGGTGGAAAAGGCTGCATTTGGTGCCACCTACAAAACCGTCTGGTGTGCAGGGCCCGCCATCGAAGATGTGAAAAGTATCCGCTCAATGAAAGAAATAATAAATACGCTCACACACGAATTTAGTGAGGCGAAATAAGGTAGGTAACTAAATACATTATGATGATCACCTTAATTACCTATTAATTAAGTAGATATAATGCAATACTTAAAATTGAACTATTAGCAATTTCCCTAAGCAAACATGGGTATAGCACCTAATTTGACTTAACCATTTGGTGCAGCATCGGTCCTGATGGTATAAGTTTATTCTTCGATGCCAATTGATCGCGAAACTGACGGAGGGTGATCATTTTTTCATTGTCAGGATCCCAGAGCTTAAGCCGGAAGCAGCGAGCCATTTCAAATGGATTCCAGGAGGTTGTCGATATGCTTTTCAACTCTGGCATACTTTTCATCGCCTCTTTCAACCTGTAGAATGGTATTCTTGAATTCAAATGGTGCACGTGGTGGTACCCGATATCAGCGGTGAACCACTGCATGATGGGGTTCATAACCATGTGGCTGGTGGAAGCCAGGGCAGCATGGTCGTAGGCCCAATCCTGATTCTCTCTGAACTTCGCACCGGGAAAATTGTGCTGGCTGTAAAAAACATAGGAACCCATACTGTATGCCAAAAGAAAGGGAACAAACCATGTCAGCATGAGAGCATCGAGGCCAAGAAAATACCAAAAAATAACACCCAGTACCCAATGCAATAGCAAAGAAATAAGTGAATCAATGTGCTTGGAAGGACTCTGAATAAAAGACTTCAAATTCAACCAGTAAGTAAATAGGGTAAAGTAACCCAACAAGATGGTAAGTGGATGTCGGTTAATGAGGTATATCCGCTTTTCCATTTTGGTCAGGCTCATAAACCGGGCTTTGCTTACGGTGGGATACGAACCAATGCTTGAGATTGTCAATTTTGAATTGTTATTGTGGTGATGCTCGTGTGTACGCGTCCAGATATTCTCTGGCGCTAACAAGTAAATTCCCATGGCTGTCATTAGCCATTGTGCAGCCTTTGAGCGTTGCAAAATAGCCCGGTGTTGATAGTCATGGTAAATCACAAAAAGACGCATGTAGCATAGTCCGCATACTACGCTCACCCCGATTCGGAGCAGCAAGGGCACGCTGTCCAATGCTGTCACGGTTAGAAGTAAGGCGGTAAGGCAGATGGTGAGAAGGACCTCTGCCCAGCTCCTCAACCGGTTTTCACCAGCAAATTGCTTGCTTGCCAAAATTAATTCTTTCCCTGATCGCACGTTTATTGTCTTAAAGCCCTGCCAAAGGGTGCAAAGTTAAGGAAATCGCTGCAATTTCTTACAAGAAGGCTTCTTACTGAAGGTGACGGACATGCTTCCACCGGCGATGTGACCATAGCCAAATGACAGGATCAATGGCAATTTCTTTTTCCAATCGTTTCATGAAGGTTTCACATATCTCATCCTCTGTATTGTTCTTTGGCTGTTCAAATAACAGTTCAGGATAGGCATCGTAATATCCTCTCCTGGAACGCTTTACATTGAGGTATACAATCGGATAGTTAAACTTTATCGCCACCTTGGCCTGCCCCGTAAATACAGATGTGTCTTGATTCAGAAAGGTCATCCAATGGTTATTATCCAAGGGTGCAGCCTGGTCGGCAATAAAAGCGGTAGCCGTCGCTGCTTCACGATTTACTGCCATCGCACGAAATGTCTGATTAGCCGGGGTTATGCGCGTGCCGAATTTTGTGCGCATGC
>JAYWDR010000151.1:0-2239 GCA_043779735.1 Cyclobacteriaceae bacterium
AACCCCGAAGGGGTGGCATAATTTCACCCCTTCGGGGTTTATCAAAAATGCAGACAACCTTTCTACAATAATTTCATCCCTACGGGATTGCAACTTGACAAAGTAGGATTAGTCTTTGAAAGAAAATCTAGTTAATCCGGTTACTAATCCATATCTTTGAGTATTGATTGACGGATTACAGAATAAACGGAGAGTAGGAAACTTAAAAAAGATAGAAATGAAAATTTTAGGAATTGGATTCATAGTATTAGTTTTTGCTCTAGCCATCAGTAGCTGCTCTAAAAAATGCAATAATGAGCAGCCCCGTGCAAGAGTACTGAACAACGGAACAAGTTCGGTGAGTGTAGGGATAAAGACGTCAAATGGCAATACGGTGAACATCAACAATGTGGCTCCCCAAACAGCATCGCCTTATGCAAGCTATGCAGCTGGGAACATCACCTTTACGATCAGCGTTACCGTCAACGGAATCAAAACTGACTACCTAAAAGATGTTACTGTGGGCAACTGCTATGACTATGACATTGCCATTGACGCCAGCAACGTTATCACCGTCAAAACTACAGACAGAAACGCTTAGGAACGATCTTTTACATTTAAAACTCAAGGAATTTATCAGCTCCTTGAGTTTTTTTTATTCTTCGCAAGCGGCGCTACGCTTCCAGCTGCACACGTAGTACAAACAAATTTCTGCCATACCCTGAATAAGCACTGATCGCCCGCTGTACACCGGCAGCACTAATAATTCCTAAGACAGAGTACCGAATCAGCGATTTAAGCGAGGCGGCCCAGGCCAACGCCATACCTTGCTTCAGGTTTTTTAACACTCTCTGTGTGCGCCCACTCCTGACTGGAATGTCTGACATGCTAGAAAGATAAAATAAACATGGGTTTGAACAAGCCATTGGAGACCATCGCAACCTTCATAAAAAATCAACTGTGGAATTACCAAAAATTCATTAAATCGAATTCAAAATAATCCATTCTATGAGAATCGTCACCACGCTGCTGATTATCATCGGCACCCTCCTTTACTCCTGTTCACCTCAAAACAAGGAAAATGCTGAAGCCCCTCCCTCGCTGGACAGCCTGTTGAACAGCTATCATCAGGAACATCTGAAGCAATCTCCGCTTCTGGCGACAAGCATTGGTGATAGTCGCTACAATGATCTTTTGCCCAACACGCTTACGGCAGAATATCGTCAGCAAATCAAAGATTTTAACGAGCGCTATCGTTCACAGCTGGCAGCGATTGATCGCACCAAATTATCGGAAAATGATCAGCTCAGCTATGACCTGTTGACTTACGAATGTGACATCGATCTTGAAGGTCTTCGCTTCAAAGATTACCTGATGCCAATTTCGCAAATCCGGTCTCTGCCATTGACGATTGCACAATTGTCGAGCGGCACCGGTATCCAGCCTTTTAAAACAGTGAAAGATTATGACAATTGGCTATCCCGCCTGAACAAATATCTCGAATGGTGTGACACGGCCGTGGTAAACATGAGAAAAGGAATTGCCTCCGGTTACGTGATCCCCAAAGTACTCGCTGCAAAAGTAATTCCACAACTTGCCAATTTCGATCACGGACCGGCGAAAGACCATTTGTATTATACACCGATCAAAAACATTCCTGCTGATTTTTCGACAGAAGAAAAGGCACGTCTTACAAAAGCCTATGAAGTGATCATTGACGGTAAAATAATCCCTGCACACAAAAAATTGAGAGAATTTATTGAAAAGGAATACTTGCCAGCCTGCCGTGAGACCTCCGGTATTGATGCTATTCCGGAAGGAAAGGAATACTATGAGTATGCTATCAAACGGTACACGACAACCAACAAGACTGCCGATGAAATTCATGCCCTGGGTAAAAGTGAAGTGGAGCGGATTTCAAAGGAGATGGAACTGGTTAGACAGCAAGTTGGGTTTAAAGGCGATCTAAAAGCATTCCTGGATGATCTCCGCAGCAATAAAAAATTGATGCCTTTCAAGAATGGAAAAGAAATCGTGTCAGCCTTTAACGCCATTCACGAAAGGATGAAGCCGAACCTTGTAAAACTTTTTGACAAAGCACCAAAAACTGCTTTTGAAGTGAGGCAAATTGAGAAATTCAGGGAAGCCACCACCGCGGCCAACTATATGTCAGGCTCCCAGGACGGCTCCCGTCCAGGGATATTTTATTTCCCTGCAGTCGATCCAACAAAGTACAGCACCGTGGCGATGGAAGATTTGT
>JAYWDR010000152.1:0-6655 GCA_043779735.1 Cyclobacteriaceae bacterium
CAACAAAACGTAGGGAGGATTACAATCATTCACCGGTCTTAATTTTGATTTTAGCACAAGTATGAACTAACCCTTTAATGATTATGAAATATATACGTATCCTGGCAATCTCCTCACTCGTTATCGCTTGTGCTCCTGACAAACCAAAAAACACGGAGGAATTTCCGGAGCAGGCCAAGTCCTCACCTGAAGCAGTCATCACCGACCCCACGAAGGGAATTGGTGCGGTAAAAAACGTGACCCTACACAGCCCACTGGAGCAAGATCGTATCGGCAGAGGCCTTGCCATTTACGAAATGAAATGCTCCGCATGTCATAAACTTGATGACAAGCGTTTTGTGGGACCTGGCTGGAAAGACGTTACTAAGAGGAGAAAGCCAGAGTGGATTATGAACATGGTAACCAACGTTGAAGTCATGCTGGACAAAGATCCAGATGCGCAGCAGTTGTTGGAGCTATGCCTGACGCGGATGCCAAATCAAAATGTATCGATAGGGGATGCGCGCGACATACTTGAATTCATGAGAAAAAATGACGGAGATAAATAATACATCTGCCTCCAGACGGTTGTTGTTGTCAACTAACCTAAGTAACCTTAACTACTAAAAAACAGAAAATGAAAACGTTAATTAAATCGCTAATGCCCCTGCTGGTAGTGACATCAGCCTTTACCTTTTATGGTTGCAAGCCCAAGGGTCCGCAGGGAGCAATCGTTGGTGATGCGGCCTCAAAAGTATATGTGGCCCCCGGGAAATATGATGAATTTTATAACATTGTATCCGGCGGCTTCAATGGTCAAATGGCCATCTATGGACTTCCGTCCGGCAGATTGTTTAGGATTATTCCTGTATTCTCTCAGTTCCCTGAAAATGGTTACGGCTACAGTGAAGAATCAAAACCTATGCTTAACACATCGCATGGCTATGTCCCATGGGATGACTTGCATCACATTGCCCTTTCTGTTACCAATGGCGAGCACGACGGTCGCTGGGCGTTTGGCAACGGTAATAATACACCACGGGTTGCCCGAGTAAGTCTCAAAACTTTTAAGACGGAGGAAATACTTGAATTGCCCAACAGCGGCGGAAACCACTCATCACCCTTCATCACCGAAAACAGTGAGTACATTGTGGCAGGCACGCGTTTTAGTGTTCCGATAGGTGACAAGACGGATGTACCCATCAGTACTTACAAAGAGAATTTCAAGGGAACCATCAGTTTCATTAAGGTGGATCCACAAACCGGACGCATGGGTATCGGTTTTCAGCTGAAAACACCGGGCGTAAATTTTGACCTGGCACGCGCAGGCAAAGGGCCTTCCCACGGATGGTTCTTTTTCTCTTGTTACAACACAGAACAAGCATATACACTGTTAGAGGTGAACGCTACACAGAAGGATAAGGACTTTGTTATGGCGGTAAACTGGAAGAAAGCAGAAGAGTACATCGCCCAGGGCAAAGGTGTCAAAGTAAAGGCAAGATATGCTCACAATGTCCTCGATGAAACAACTCAGATGGCCACCTCAGAAATGCTGACCGAAGTATTGCAGTTGGATCCTGTCATGCTGAAAGACATTATCTATTTTATCCCTTGTCCAAAGTCACCGCATGGTTGTGATACGGACCCAACCGGTGAATACATTGTGGCCTCCGGAAAGCTCGCGGCGTTGATTCCAGTATTCTCTTTCACAAAGATTAAAAAAGCAATTGCTGACAAGGATTTTGAAGGTGAGTTTGCAGGAATCCCTGTTATCAAGTATGAATCAGCGTTACACGGTGAGGTGAAGAAGCCAGGCCTTGGCCCGTTGCATACCGAATTTGACAACAATGGAAATGCCTATACTTCTTTCTTTGTATCGTCAGAGATCGTGAAGTGGAATGTAAAGACTCTTGAAGTATTGGACCGCGTTCCAACCTATTATTCAATCGGCCACTTAAGTGTACCAGGCGGCCCCACCAGCAAGCCCTACGGCAAGTATGTAGTCGCTTACAACAAGATCACAAAAGATCGCTACCTGCCGACAGGACCGGAGTTGACGCAGTCTGCTCAGCTCTATGATATCTCAGGTGATAAAATGCAACTATTGCTTGACTTCCCAACTACCGGAGAGCCTCATTATGCGGAATCGATTCCCGCAAGTTTGATCATGCCGAACTCGAAGAAGTTTTACAAAATCGAAGACAATCGCCACCCCTATGCCGCACGCGGTGAAAAAGAAACCAAAGTGGTACGCAAAGGAAAAGAAGTGCATGTGTACATGACAGCCATTCGCTCTCACCTGACCCCTGATAACATTGAAGGGATAAAGCTAGGCGATGTGGTTTATTTCCATGTTACCAACCTTGAACAGGATTGGGATGTACCACACGGATTTGCCATCAAAGGAGCCGCCAATGCGGAGATACTGGTTATGCCAGGGGAAACGCAAACACTGAAATGGATTCCCGATGAAGTAGGTGTATCTCCTTTCTACTGCACTGATTTTTGCTCTGCATTACATCAGGAAATGCAAGGGTATGCCAGAGTATCGCCCGCCGGTAGCAATGTGCCAATCAAATTTTCAACGGGCGTAGTTGAAGCAGAAGGTAAAGGCTCAAAATAACAGGTTTTCATAGGTAACAGGTTTGAGCAAAGGCACCTCGACAAATGGGGTGCCTTTTTTCTAAAAGAAATAGCCATGAAATCATTAAGGCCCTTTACAAGAATAGCGATTGCAGTCTCAGCGTTGACCCTCATCTCCGCTTATTTTGTTCCGCTGTGGCAAATCCTCATGTGGGCACCTCAGTACCCGGAGGGCCTGGAAATGAAAATCTGGATCAATACCCTGAGTGGAGATGTAAAAATCATCAGCGCGTTGAACCATTATATTGGCATGAAGATCATCCAGGTGGAAATGTTCCCGGAATTTAAGTACATGGTCTATATCGTTGGCTTCATTATCGGAGTGGGATTATTGGCAAGTATTTTGAACCGCAGAATTGGACTGATAACCTTTTTTATGATCATCGTGGCGGCAGGAGTGGGCGCCTTGGTAGATTTTTATCTGTGGGGATACGACTATGGTCATAACCTCAACCCTGAAGCAGCGATCAAGATTGAAGGGATGTCCTACCAGCCACCATTGATTGGTACTAAGGTATTGTTGAATTTTACTGCATTCTCAGGTCCGGACATTGGAGGCTGGATTTTTATGGCAGTGGGGCTGATTCTTTTCGGTTTGATTATTTATGAATGGAAGATGGGGAAAAGGTCACAACCGAAAGTATGACGCCTTGGTATAAAGAGAATCTTTACTTGATAAGTAACCGTGTGTATGTCTGCCTGGCGGTGTTGAACCTGACTCTGGTTTCATGCTCTACTGAACCAGAACCCCTGAACTATGGTACCGACGTATGTCACTTTTGTAAGATGTCCCTGGTAGATCAGAAGTTTGGTGCAGAACTGGTGACCAGCAAAGGGAAGGTGTATAAATTTGATGACCTGAATTGCTTTCTAAACTATTACAACTCAGGCTATGAGGAGGCAGGAGATTTTAGTCATAAACTGGTAGTTGACTATTCCAACCCTGGCAAGCTCATCCCTGCCGAGGAAGCTTTCTATGTAAAATCCTCTGAAATCAGGAGTCCCATGGATGGCCAGGTGGCGGCGTTTGAAACCAAAGCCAGTATGGATAACTTTAAGAAACAATGGAAAGGAATATATCTCGCATGGGGAGAAGTAGTCACGCAATTCAAATAGTGCGCTGGGCAGCCCTTTCGTTGTTTTTGTCCTTGTCACTTTCCACTTTTTCAAGAACGTGGATAGTAGATGCAAAAGTGGACTTGCAGTCCATCAAGCCGGCGATTGAGCAGGCAGCACCTGGCGATACCATCAGGATCATGCCGGGGCTGTACAAAGAGGGCAACCTGATTATTCAAAAGTCTATTGTCATCATAGGCATCGGCTATCCGGTTCTGGATGGCGAAAATAAGTTTGAGATATTTACGATTGCTGCCAACGATGTTTCTATTATCGGTTTGCGAATGATCAACACCGGCGTGGCGAGCATCAATGATGTGTCTGCCGTGAATGCGATTGAATCAAACAGGTTGAGGGTGTTGAACAATCAATTTGAAAACACCTTTTTCGGAATACACTTGGCCAATTCTAAGGGCTGTTTGATTGAGAATAATACCCTTCATGCTGATGTAGACGCCGGGCATCAGATTGGCAATGGCATCCATGCCTGGAAATGTGACTCGATTACCATCAGGAACAATTCTGTGAGCGGTCATCGCGATGGAATTTATTTTGAATTTGTTACAAATTCATTGGTGGAAAGGAACTTCAGTCATCATAACATGCGCTATGGTTTGCATTTCATGTTTTCCCATCATGATGAATACCGGTCAAACATCTTTCAAAATAATGGCGCTGGCGTAGCGGTGATGTACACCAAGGGAGTAAAAATGATTGGCAACAGGTTTGAAGACAATTGGGGCTCTTCGTCCTACGGTCTTTTGTTGAAGGACATCGGAGACAGTTTCATTGAGCAGAACCACTTTTCCAACAACACGGTAGGCGTATATATGGAAGGCTCAAGCCGGTGCAACTTCTCGGGGAATGTATTCAGTGAAAACGGCTGGGCGGTGAAAATACAAGCCAACTGCGACGAAAATGTATTTTCTAAAAACAGCTTTCTTTCCAATACTTTTGATATGGCTACCAATGGGTCGCTGGTATTGAACACGGTGGATGCCAACTATTGGGATAAGTATGAAGGTTACGATCTAAATAGAGATGCGATTGGAGATGTGCCCTATCACCCGGTAAGTCTTTATTCAATGGTGGTGGAAAAAATGCCATCTGCTGTCATGTTGTGGCGAAGTTTCCTGGTGTACATGCTCGATCGCACGGAAAAAGTAGTGCCTTCCATCACACCCGAAAACCTGAAAGATCTTCATCCGGCGATGAGAAGATTTTGAGGGCTGCGTATAATGTGCAGTGGTAAAGGGATAACTTTCAGCAAAAACACAGTAAGATCGTAGCCACGGATTGCACGGACGAATTATGAAAGCATTTGGCATACAACAAATAGATAATGGTTCAGCTGCAGCATCCGGAGATAGCATTGTCGGAGCAAGGATTTAAAATCAAAGTTTCTTTTGTTCATATAATGAGGCAAGCAGTATGATCACAGTATCAGATTTGAATAAACGTTTTGGGAAGCTGGAGGTATTGAAATCAATACTGGTAGATTTCAATTCGGGTAAGTCGTATGCCATGATCGGCCCCAATGGTTCGGGAAAAACAACCCTGATAAAGTGTATTTTGGGAATGGTGCTGCCCGACACGGGTACTATTACCGTGAATGGAAAGTCGATTGCCAATGATTGGAGTTATCGACACCAGATTGGCTACATGCCCCAGATTGGTCGCTATCCTGATCAGATGAAGATAGGACAGATCTTTGACATGATCCGGGATTTACGCCAGGATCAATCCCACCTTGATGAAGATCTGATCAAAGAGTTTAAGCTTGACCGGATGCTGGATAAGCGTATGCACACCCTTTCCGGAGGAACCCGGCAGAAAGTAAGCGCGTCACTCGCTTTTCTGTTCAATCCCCCTATCATGATTTTGGATGAGCCTACCGCAGGCCTTGATCCGATTGCGGTGGAAGCGCTGAAAGCGAAAATAGTGGCGGAGAAGAACAAGGACCGCACCTTCCTGATCACGTCGCACATCATGAGTGACCTCGAAGAATTGACAGCCCATGTGGTGTACCTCGAAGAGGGCAATCTGTTGTTTAATGATACGATTGATCTTTTGAAAGAAGAGACCGGTGAGTTGAAACTTGGTCGTGCCATTGCCACGATCATGAAGAGAAACCTGAAAGCCATGGCTATATGATGAAGATTGCCAAGTACGTGATGTATGATATTCTGCGCAACCGCTTTGTCATGTTGTACACCATTTTTCTGCTGGTAGTCACATTCAGCATGTTCAGCCTCGACACCGACCCAGGGAAGTCGACTTTGAGTTTGTTGAATATTATTCTGTTGGTGGTTCCCCTGGTCAGTATTATTTTCACAACCATTCATTTTTTTAATTCCTATGAATTCATAGAGCTCCTGCTGGCACAGCCGGTCAATCGAAAAACTATCTATTTTGCGGAATACCTCTCGATCTCGATGGCCCTGTCCATGGCCTTCCTGATTGGTGTGGCCATTCCCATGCTCCTGTTTAATTTTAGTGAGAGCTCTGTCTACCTGATTATGGCTGGACTTTTATTGACATTTGTTTTTGTTGCATTGGCCTTCGGGGCGTCAGTCTCCACGCGCGATAAGGCCAAAGCCATTGGGGTGGCACTTCTATTTTGGTTTTACTTCACCTTGATTTATGATGGCCTTATTCTGTACATCATTTACAGTTTTAGCGACTATCCGCTGGATAAGGTTACGCTGGTATTGGTTTCACTAAACCCCATCGATTTGGCCCGCATCATTATCTTGCTCAAGCTGGACTTATCTGCGTTGATGGGGTATACAGGAGCTTTTTACAAGAACTTTTTTGGCAGCAGTTTGGGGGTTACCTATTCATTCTTTTTCCTGGCAATCTGGACGTTGGCGCCATTGATGCTGGCGATGCGCAAGTTTGTGAAGAAGGATATTTG
>JAYWDR010000153.1:0-2237 GCA_043779735.1 Cyclobacteriaceae bacterium
GGCGCCTTCATTATATCAATCAATCCCTTGCCTGAAGCAGGATTAATGGCCTTCAGTAATCCACAGCAATTGAATGGTCTGGTTGGTATGAGCACGCAACTTACAGACATTTTCCTGCAAGTGAAGATCAACGGAGACATGGCATTGCTGCAAGCCATTGAGTTATTACTTATGAAGGAAGAACTCGCAAATCCCGGATTCGTTTGTGATCTTGAGTTCATTGAAAAAAGCACGGAAGGATGGCCTGCGTTTACCAACCATTTGGCACAGCAAGACCTTGATGAACTAGTAAGAGCCTCGGGTGTCAAACTGGATCAAATAAAAGAAACTGTCAATCTATTAAAACACAAGAAGAAAATCATTGCGTGTTGGGCCATGGGCCTAACCCAGCACAAGAACGCGGTGGACACGATTAAGGAGATTGTGAACCTACTCCTTATGAAAGGCAGTATTGGTAAACCTGGCGCAGGCACTTGTCCGGTCAGGGGCCACAGCAATGTCCAGGGTGACAGGACCATGGGTATCTATGAAAAACCACCACCACAGTTTCTAAAGTCGCTAGAAGATAACTTTGCCTTCACGCCGCCTCAACGTCCAGGCTATGACGTGGTAGACTCCATCAAAGCCATGCATGAAGGAAGTGCGAAGGTATTTTTTGCCATGGGCGGAAACTTTCTGTCCGCGACACCAGACACAAATTATACGGCGGAAGCGTTGAGAAAATGTTCTCTCACTGTGCAGGTGTCCACGAAACTCAACCGCAGCCATCTCGTTCACGGCGAAGAGGCCCTGATCCTCCCCTGTCTCAGCCGCAGCGATCAGGATATCATCAACGGGGAAGCCCAGTTTGTCTCCTGTGAAAATTCCATGAGCGTGGTACAGTCATCGAAAGGCGTATTGAAGCCAATCTCTAACCAGCTTCTGAGTGAGCCGACCATTGTGTGCCAATTGGCAAAAGCAACCCTTGGCAACAGAAGCAAAATAAAGTGGGATCAATACTCCCACTATGACCACATTCGCAGCGATATCCAGCGTACCATCCCGGGGTTTGACAACTACAATGAACGGGTTCGGAGACCAGGAGGATTCTATCTGCCCAACGGCAATCGCGAAAGAACCTTTGCGACGCCGACAAATAAAGCCCAATTCAACATCGCAATGGTTACCAGGGCTGATTTGAAAGAGGATGAATTAATAATGACGACTATTCGCAGCCACGATCAGTTTAATACAACCGTGTACGGACTGAACGACCGCTATCGTGGCATTTACAATGAGCGACGAGTGATTCTGATGAACCAGGAAGATATGGATCATCGAAATTTAGCAAATGAAGATGTGGTGGATCTGTTTAACTACCACGACGGCACGGAGCGCGTGGCGCGCAAGTTTATTGTTGTTGCGTATCCCATTCAGAAAAGTTGTACTGCCACTTATTTTCCTGAGGCCAATGTGTTGGTCCCCATCACAAGCGTAGCTGACAAAAGCAATACACCCACGTCAAAATCAGTGGTTATTCAGGTGAGGATGTCGCACCAAGCGGATCTGTGACAACACCGACCGAAGGCAAAAGTTTCAGCTATTTTTAGAGTGTCCTCTTACCTGTCCAAGTTCCTCTAAAGTCCGCAGGCTGCCCTTGCCATGTGCCGCTGACCACATCACCATTGATCGTTCCTACCGCGCCAGCGCCAACAATGTTAAGAGTGTTCCCGTCTACATTTCCACTAAACAATCCACCGTTCTTACTATCGGAAGACATGGATACACCCAACAGGTAGTTACCTCTAATAAGAAAGTTCCATGTACCAGATTCAGAACCGGCATAGGTTCCTTCAAAACCTTTTATCAGTGCACTGGACTTTTCTTTAAGAATGGCTATAGTGATCGATGCATGTCCTGGAATTGAAAACACAAGGGTTGGACCGCTACCATCTGCTGCCACGCTGAGTGTGACACTCCAATCACCAGAGGTGAAGACGGCTCCCGTAATGGCCTGACCGGATTTCCAGCTTGCCAAACTTGTCGTAGTCAATGTTCGGGTGACTTTATCAAGCGTTAGCAAAATCTCAATTTTTCCCTTTTGTAACGTGACCTTGGTGACGCCGCTTGATCCAACAAACGAACCTTTATACACTCCTCCGCTACTATTGTCCTCTGCGGCGTCTGCTTCTGGTGTTGTAACGAGGGCAGTAGTTGTAGCAGTATTGTCCTTGTTGCAGGAAAGCAGGCACAAAAAC
>JAYWDR010000154.1:0-2237 GCA_043779735.1 Cyclobacteriaceae bacterium
TTCCCGATTTTCGTCTATGGAAATTTTCTTAGCAAATTGTCAATTTCTCATCTGACATTGACGCGGTAACGCCTCCACACCAGGAGGCAATTCTCAATATTCAATTTTATTCGCGGCAATGTAAGCGTTGAAGTCCCACTCGAAAGTGAAAAGTAATTTGAGCCAATAACAGCTATTAAAGAATTATCTGCGATATCTTTCCTCACGTGGAAGGACCAACAATACTAACCTTATGAATAAGTTTATCAAAAATATTATATCATTTTCATTGAGGAACCCAACCCTTGTGTTTCTGGGTACTGCGCTGATCATTGCCCTGGGTATTCGAGGTTTCCTTTTGACCCCCATTGAGGCCTTCCCGGATGTCATCAATACACGCGTAGTCATCATCACGCAATGGCCGGGCCGCAGTGCTGAAGAAATGGAAAAATTCATTACCATTCCCATCGAAGTGGAAATGAACGTGGTGCCGAAGAAAACAAGTTTGCGATCCGTTTCTTTGTTCGGGCTATCGGTTGTTACCATTTTCTTTGAAGATGATGTGGACGACTTTTATGCCCGTCAGGTGGTCTACAATCAGATAGAGAATGTCACACTTCCGGAGGGTGTAGATCCAGAAGTACAGCCACCTTCCGGCCCCACCGGAGAAATATATCGCTACACCTTAGATGGTGGTGGAAAAAAAACGCTTCGTGAGCTAAAAGAAGTGCAGGATTGGGTTATTGACAAAAGACTGAAAGCAGTGCCGGGAATAGCCGATGTGATCAGCTTCGGTGGTGAGGTCAAAACATTTGAGGTCACCCTTGATCCGCAACGCCTCAAGTCTTATGAGTTTAGCCCAAAGGATGTTTTTGACGCCATCCAATCTAACAACGGGAACGTAGGAGGCGATGTGATTGAAAAGGGCCAGCAGGCTTTCTTGGTAAGGGGACTGGGATTAGTAAAAGGAATAAAAGACATTGAAAGAATCATTATCCAAAATATCAATGAGACACCCATTTTTGTTAAAGATGTGGCCGACGTCAAGGAGTTTTATACTCCCCGGCTTGGAAAGGTAGGGCGTGATGACGAGCAGGATGTGGTGGAGGGAATTGTCTTGCTGCGCCGTGGAGAAGATCCGAGCCAGGTGCTCAAAGACCTCAACAAGAGGATTGACGATCTGAATAACCGGGTATTGCCGGCAGGAATGAAAATCAAAGTATTCTATGACCGGACCAATCTCGTCAATCTTACCATTCATACAGTACTTGAAAACCTTTCCCTTGGGATCCTCCTGGTCACGCTTATTGTCTCAATTTTTCTTCTGGACTGGAGGGCTACGGTCATCGTGGCGCTTATCATCCCGCTTGCCTTGCTGTTTGCCTTCATCTGTATGAAGATAAAGGGTATGTCGGCCAACCTTCTTTCCATTGGCGCCATTGATTTTGGTATCATCATCGACGGCGCTGTCGTCATGGTGGAGGGGGTATTTGTTTATTTGGCCCATAAGCAACTGAAATTGGGCGTGGTAAAGTTTAATGCGATGGCCAAAATGTCAATGATCAGGGAAGTATGCATTGAAATGGGCAAACCTATCTTCTTCGCCAAGCTTATCATCATTACGGCGCTGATACCAATTTTTGCTTTTCAAAAAGTGGAAGGAAGAATGTTCAGCCCACTGGCTTATACGATGGGTTTTGCATTGATGGGGGCATTGATTTTTACCTTGACCCTTGTTCCATTGCTCAGTAAATTATTGTTTACAAAGAACATTGTTGAAAAAGAAAACAGGCTGGTTACCTGGATAAAGAGGATTTACCTTCCCATTTTGAATCGGTCCCTGAATTACCCGTGGCGCCGCATTGGCTCGTCTGCATTATTGTTAGCCATTAGCGTATTCATTTTTACAGGCCTGGGCTCGGAGTTTTTGCCCTCCCTTAATGAGGGCTCTATCTATGTTCGGGCGAGTATGCCACAAAGTATAAACTTTACAACTGCCAATCGGATGTCTTCCGAAATGCGAAAGATTTTCCAGCAATATCCGGAAGTGAAGGGGGTCATATCGCAAAATGGCCGGCCTAACGATGGCACAGACCCCACCGGTTTTTTTAATGTTGAATTCTTTGTTGATCTCTTTCATAAGAAAGAATGGAAACGCGGACTATCAAAGGATGAGATAATAAAGGATATGCAGAACAAATTGGCTTCTCAATTCCCCGGTGTGGTATTCGGATTTTCACAGCCCATTTCGGACAACG
>JAYWDR010000155.1:0-2233 GCA_043779735.1 Cyclobacteriaceae bacterium
AATCCGATCGACCGATCAACCAATGTGAATTCAAATGGTTTCTTTGGTTCTATTTCAAACATGACATCAAATCCCAGGCTATCGATACCATTGTACGAAACGGTCGAATAGCTACCCTTTGGTGCCTTCAGGTTCCCGTTCCCTCCGGCCGGGCCGGTAACGAGAACGGTGCCTGCCGGGTTTTTCTTGTCAAGATCGATGCGTATGGAGATAGCATTTCGAGTGGATTGACAGTGAACATACAGCTTGCGAACATTGCTTTCAATCGTATCCCTTTTCACCACCGCTGTAGGCGCACTAAACGAAAGCAAAGGAGCATCGTTCACCAGTCTTCTATCTTCTACGCGAGGGTTTGGAAAGAATTGCTTGTTCCATTCATCTGTATCAGTGAATCCTGAAATCCAATATGCCTTGTTCTCATCGGCACGGACCTGGTACTGAACATTGGATTGCAGAGGCTCCTTTTCTGTGAATCCGGAGTTAAGATGAGCCGCCACCAATGCCGTAACAAAGCAGAATACGCTCAGCAACGGTACCAAAAATTTTACATTGACAAAGGCACTGCTAAACACGGGCAGCGTCATTCCCAATAACAAGCACAAAAGAACCACCGCAGCGCCCACCTGCGGAGATAATCCAAATACCACATACAACTGTAAGAGCGCCGGTGAAAGTAAAGCAATGGCAGGCAGCAAAAACATAATTTGAAGAACAAGTGCTCTTGATTTGTCCATTTCACTTTGAAATAGCAGGATTATATTTCCAACCAGCATGAATGTCAATGGGAACAGAATAATAAAAATAGCGGTAGGCATATAGACATACAAGACGTTCAGTACAATTACTTGCAACAACAAAATGCCTGCCAGCAAGGAATTTAAACTGAATTTGGTTAACAACCATCGGTACAACAGGGAAAATATGGCAACGGTAAGCGATGTGAAAGCAATAAAGTACAGGTAGCTGGGGTAAGAATTGGACGCATAAAAATGTTTGTATAGAGGATAGACGGATTCAATACCGCGGATCAAAAACAGTGTGATAAAAAATAGAAGAACCAACAGCGCGATAAACGTGAAGAACCCTGTGATAAAACCCTTCACGGTAATTTGCCTTTTTCTAAAACCTATTGTGACAAAAGAGACGTAAAGCAAACAGCAGAGAATTGTAAAACTTAAATTCCAGGAGGCAGGGTAACGGATCATGAATGGCCCTATCAAGTTGAAGAAAGATATGTCTTCCCCCTTGGTCTCCATGAGACTGATGTTTCCAAAATGTTTTATCAGGCTCAACATGTTTGAGCCGTGCTGCTGTAAACTCCCCAGATCCAGGTATTCAGGCTTGTCGTTTGGACTGTGATAATTTACAAACCCTTCAATAAAAGCATGGTTTAGTCCGCTGATGCCAGCTTCTCTAAAGATGGTGTAGTCCGTATCATTGGGCAGAGTTTTATAGATTTCATAGCCCAGTGAATTGCCGACGGGATAATCAGCGGCGTTCATGTAGTGCTCCACGGCCCATCCGTTTTTTGAATTCACTTCGAACATTGAGCTGACCCCGGAGTTGCCACGCCCTTCAAAATTGAGAACGAGTCCTACCTCGGCGGTCATGACACTGTCCTGAATAAACCCCTGGGCACCGGATAGTCCCGATTCTTCAGCATCTGTAAAAAGAAATACGATGTCATTCAGCAATACCTTCCTAGTGGAAGTGAGTATTCGGGCAGTCTCAAGCATGGCGGCTACCCCGGCCCCATCGTCCCCCGCGCCCGGTGTGTTGGGCTGAGAGTCATAATGCGCCATCACAACAAGACATTTATTGCTGTCTTGACCTTTAAGCCTGGCGATCACATTATAGACATTGGCTACGTTGACCCAGGCCTTACCCCTGCGAATGGCGGTGGTATTTTGGATGGTTGTTTCCAGGCCCCATTGACGACATTGGTCAGCAATAAATTTGCGAACTCTTTTGTTTTCGGCACTGCCGGTGCTATGAGGCGCCTTGCAGATTTCCTGCACATACCGGTAGGCGCGCTTTGCGGAGAACACACTGTCTGGTGCATCTTCACTGACAACTGCCGGTGGCGAATACATCCGGATTGAAAATATCGATAACAAGAGTAAAACTCCAAAAAAGTAAATGCCTGGTTTGTGACTCATAGAATTCATTCAATGGACAGTCGTAAAGTTACTTAAACCCTCCTCATGGCCGGAAGTGTACCAATGGAAATGTT
>JAYWDR010000156.1:0-2233 GCA_043779735.1 Cyclobacteriaceae bacterium
ATCATAGGTGGCGAAGGCAATGGCGGCATTATCGTGCCCAATTTTCACTATGGTCGCGATGCCTTGATTGGCATTGCCCTATTTCTGACCCATCTCGCAAAATCAAAGCTCACGGCCTCTGCGCTGCGAAAAACCTATCCATCCTATTTTATCTCAAAGAATAAAATCGAACTGACACCTCAGATTAATGTGGACAAAGTGCTCAGAGACATACAGGCCAAGTATAAAAACAAGAAAATCAATTGTATCGATGGGGTAAGAATTGATTTCGAAAAAGAAAAGGAATGGGTGCACTTGCGAAAATCCAACACGGAACCGATCATACGAATCTATGCCGAATCTCAAAATGAAAAGAAGGCAGATGAGCTGGCTAAGAAAATAATTAGCGATATTCAACAAATGATTCAACCCTAATTGGTTCTGAAAAACAATAAATTAATGAGAGTGTATCTTGACAATGCTGCCACAACCCCGCTCGACCCGGAAGTTTTCGAAGTGATGAAACCCTTTCTATTGGAAGATTTTGGCAATCCTTCCTCTATCCATTCCCATGGAAGAAAAGTGCGGGCCGCCATTGAATCCGCCAGAAAGAAAATCGCAGAGCTGCTCAACTGCACCCCTGGTGAAATCATATTCACCTCAGGCGGTACCGAAGCCGACAACACGTTAATTATCAGCGGAATTCAGACCTACTCCCTCAAGCATGCCATCTCCACACCCATCGAGCACCATGCAGTAACACACACACTGGAGGTGTTGGCTAAGCAAGGCGGTATCCAATTACACCATGTTGATTTGGATGAAAAAGGACATGTGAGTTTGGGGCACCTGGAAAAACTTTTACAAAAATATCCCAATGCGTTAGTATCCTTGATGCACGCCAACAATGAAATTGGAAATCTCCTCGACCTCCGTCTGACGGGCGAGCTCACGGAAAATTACAAAGCATTTTTTCATTCAGACACCGTGCAGACTATGGGGCATTATCGCCATGACATGAAGGAGTTGTACGTCTGCGGCCTAACGGCCGGTGCACATAAGTTTCACGGCCCCAAAGGTGTTGGGTTCATGTATATCCGCAAAGACAGGAAGATTGGACAGTTCATCCATGGGGGCTCACAGGAGCGAAATATGCGGGGCGGCACTGAAAATGTATACGGGATCATCGGTATGGCCAAGGCCTTGGAGATCGCCTATCGCGACATGGCCGAACATGAAAGGCATATAAAAGCGCTCAAGTCCCGCATGATAGAAAAATTGAAAGAAAATATTCCGGGCATATCGTTCCATGGAGACTCTGCTGACCTCGACAGGAGTCTTTACACCGTCTTGAACGTCAGCCTTCCGGAATCAGAAGAAAATGACATGCTGTTGTTCAACCTCGACTTGCAAGGCATCTCGGCTTCGGGCGGAAGCGCCTGCGGCAGCGGTGCCTCTACGGGCTCTCATGTCCTCGCCGCTTTGTACCCAAATTCAAAACGAGGTGCCGTCCGGTTTTCATTCAGCAAGTACAACACACCTGAAGAAATTGATTTTGTCATGGAAAAACTTAACGAGCTTTGCAGGGTTAACGCTTAGTGTGTTGGAAAAACATTGCTTCCGAAGCGCTTGATAATTTCCTTCTCCAGCATCTCACGGTGATTCGGATGCGCAATTCTCATTATTTCATAGGCCCGTTGTCGCATATTCTTTCCGAATAAATACGCCGTCCCATATTCCGTGATAAGGTAATGCATGTGGGCGCGGCTCGTCACAATTCCTGCTCCCGGTCGGATAAATGGAACAATTTTAGAATCTCCCTTTTTGGTTATCGACCCTAAGGCGATAATTGGCTTGCCTCCCTCTGACAGTGCCGCTCCCCTTATAAAATCCATTTGCCCACCCACTCCTGAATATTGATATGTGCCAATCGAATCAGCACAAACCTGACCGGTGATATCCACTTCTATGGCACTGTTGATGGCCACTACTTTTGGATTAACCCTAATCACGCGGGTGTCATTTACATAGCCAGCCTCCAAAAAGGCAAATTGAGGGTTGTCATCTATAAAGTCATACAACGCCTCTGTGCCTATCGTAAAACCTGACACAACTTTCCCTGGGTGTTTTTTCTTATACGCGTTGGTCACTACACCCTTCTTGATCAATTCCACTACTCCATCCGAAAACATTTCCGTATGAATGCCGAGGTCCTTACAATGCGTCATGCATTGCAAGGCTGCATCCGGGATCG
>JAYWDR010000157.1:0-2227 GCA_043779735.1 Cyclobacteriaceae bacterium
TAATCAGTAATCGGTAATTAAATACAAAAATAAGCCAAAATTAGTTCACGAGGAGATTGATATTCAGGCAAGCTCAACTTTGAACCCGGAACCTTGAACCCGGAACCTTGAACCTTGAACTTTCTCACGTACCCTGCTTAGCTAACGGATCCAAACCCTGAACCTTGAACCCGGAACCAGAAACTGTTTCCATACCCATTTTGTCAATCACGAGATAGTCCTTTTTCGAAATAGACTGCCGTGCGATGAGTTCCGCAATGAAACCTGTGAGGAAAAGCTGCGTACCTAAAATGACTGCCACCAGCGCCAAATAAAATATTGGCTGTTCCGTGACATCCCGCTTCAGAGGAATCCTGGAGATAAATACTGAGTCAATTTTGTCCCATAGAATTTTTACCGTGAAGAAGAACCCCAGCAAGAATGACATAAATCCCCAAAATCCAAAAAAGTGCATGGGTCTTTTTGCAAAGCGCCCGATAAACGTGATCGATAGCAAATCCAGAAAGCCGCGCATAAATCGCTCCCAGCCAAATTTGCTGGTGCCGTACTTGCGCTCATGATGCTCTACCATCTTCTCTCCTATTTTGGTAAAGCCCGCCCATTTGGCAATCACGGGAATGTACCGGTGCATTTCTCCGTAAACAGTAATGTTCTTCACCACCACCAGGCTATACGCTTTCAGTCCGCAGTTAAAATCGTGGATCTTAATACCGGAAATTTTGCGTGTGATAAAATTGAAGAATCGTGACGGCACTGTTTTTGAAATCGGATCGTGACGCTTTTTCTTCCAGCCTGAAACCAACTGATACCCCTGTTCTTTGATCATTTTATACAAGGCAGGAATTTCTTCCGGACTGTCCTGGAGGTCGGCATCCATGGTAATCACCACATCGCCATGCGCCGCTTTGAAGCCGGTATGCAAGGCAGCAGACTTTCCAAAATTGCGATTGAAGCGCAAGGCCTTGAAAGAAGGATTTGCAGCATTGGCTTTCAGCATCTCCTGCCAGGTGTTGTCTGTACTGCCGTCATCGATGAAAATGACTTCATAAGAAAAGCCATGCGTTTCCATCACCCGGCTGATCCACTGACTTAATTCAGCGATTGATTCGCCTTCATCTTTGGCGGGAATAACGATGGATATGTCTGTTCCGCTTTTCAATTTTCCGCTTCAGGGTTCTTGTTCTGCGTAAAGGCAGTAATGATCAGCCCACAGATCAGAATGAAGATAATTCCGCCAAAAAAACTAAAAGCTAACATTGCTTCAGGCTTCATAAAGGCTCCGGCAAACGACATCGCCTGCTCAATCTGATCCTCCGACATACCCTTCTCCTGCATATCTTCGATCTGCTTGTTCTTTACGGCTTCAATAAAGGAAGCATCAACGAACTTGATATAGACATAAAAAAAGAGGCTATAGATCGCAGAAGAAACAAGACTTATCCAGAAAGTGATGCCCATTCCCTGGCCATAGGACATAAACCCATCCCCTCCCTCCTTATAATTCTTGTGGGCCAGGTAAATGACAACGATATAAAAAATAACTCCGACCCATCGGCCGATTCCTGACGACTGATCGACACCACCAAAGGTCAAGGCTAGAAAAACGACAATAGATATGACGGACATGATGACTCCATAACGAATACCGACCGAGCGGGTCGTCAGAGGAGGAGTTGCGGCTTCTTCCATATTTTTCAGGGGATGAAAGTCTTAGATTACGGAGGTTGATTATTTGCTTGCTGCTTTCAATGATCGATCACGTCCTACATTTCCACCGGCACATTCTTCCTTACAAAAAGTGCGGTGATTAGCGCTATTACAGCATACCCAATCAATGCTTTGCAATAGCCAAGTGCGAGTCCGCCCACGCTAAATTGCTGGGGCATATCCGTGCGCAAATTGTCCATGGCCTCATCAATGCTTCCGTCGGGTGCTCCGAAATTTCTCATCATCTCCTCGGTATTCTCAATGACGGCATCGGTTAATTTTACAGGAAGCTCCGGATCAACCACGTGGTACAACACCATGTTGAAAAATGTACCGATAAGGCCGGAAACTGCCAGGGCTATAAAACCGTGCAGGAAAGCCTTCCCGTATGGCAGGAATCCTCCTACTTCCGTACGGTAATTGATACCCGCATAAATTACTATTCCCAGACCGATGACCACCATAATAAGCAGAAACTTGAAGCTGGCCAGAATACTGAGGCTGACAACATAAAAAACTA
>JAYWDR010000158.1:0-6621 GCA_043779735.1 Cyclobacteriaceae bacterium
GGTCATCCGCTCCTTGGCTTCGGCTGGAAAATGTTTTTTAACATACACCTTCCCCACTACTTCGCCCAGGTTATTATTCACAACATCTACTCCCCTTCTCCATGTCGGCTCCTGCTCCTTCTTGCCCAGCAGGGTCATGCCGAAGAACTTAAAATTTTGCTCGTCCATGGCTGTGTTGAGCTGGCTTGCGGTGGCGTTGATCACATTCCATTTCAAATAGGCTTTCCAGGTTTCCATTTTCGTGGACGGAACCAAGTCATTCAGCGCCATGGTGAAGGAAGGCTGGGTTATCACTATTTTTTCAAGGTAATTGACTCCGGCCCCCATGAGGAAGGAACGTAAATCAAACTTCGTCATGGCTTTGTCCAGGGAATCTACCGGCATCATGTTGTACATCTTCTGCATATCGCGCGTCTCCTCCTTCTTGATGTGCCTAACGGCGAGAGCCGTCTCCAGCATCATAATATCTTTCGACCGTTTTTTGCCGTCCTTTATTCCAGCCAGTTCCAGCATGGCGGCAATGTGATCCACATACGCTTTGCGTATGTCAGGAAACTTTTCTGCATTACTAATATAATATTCACGGTCAGGCAAGCCCAATCCGGATTGATAATTATAGAGAGAGTATTCCGTTGGGTTTTTCATGTCCGGGTAAACAAACAAGCTGATGGGTGACCCGTAGTTGTAGATGTTGGCATAACCAAAATACGCCGCTAGATCCTTCGCATTGCTGATGGCGTCAATCTTCTCAAATTCCACGGCCAGCGGTCTGTTGCCCAATTCATCACGCTTCTTCATGTCGAGGAATGAGGCGTAGAGGTCACCCACTTTTTGTTCATCCGTGCCCACAGCCATGTTGGCGGTGGCCGACTCCTCAATGATGCTTTTTACATCCTCCTGAGATTTATCATGAAGGATCCTGCCGATGCCGTAGCTCGACTTGTCAGCAGGTATTTCCGTGTTCTTGATCCACGTGCCATTGACATACATCTGGAAATTGTCGCCCGGATTTACGGTCGTGTCCATATTTTCCAGGAGCAGGCCAGAAGTGAGTGGCTTCGCAGTCTCCTTTTTCTCGGAGGAGCAGGAGGTGATGAGAATGGCCGCAGAAAGGATGATGAGTAAGGGTTTTTTCATAACTGGGATTAAAATTAATTGATATACTAATGGTAAGACAAGAAATATCAGCTTTCGGGATTACTCAAGGTCGGAAGAGAATAGAACGCTAAATATAATACATAGGTTGCTCTCCGTGAAGGGGTAGCATAAGGAAAACCCGGGGAGCCCAACACAAGGTCAGGCGGAACGTCCGACGTGTGCTAAAATTGACACTGGGACCCACTTCCAGAGGTAGACAAGGTGCCTTGCAATATCCACACTGACACCCAGCTCCACACTATTTCCTGGATCTCAAATGCAATTCCCGGTAGTAAACACTAAAGTCCGGATGGTGAGTTTTTATGAAATGCTTTCCGGATGCTCCACACGACTAAGCAGGAGATCAAAATGATAAAATAAGCCGTCGTGGAGAAACTCTTTAAGACTGAAAATACGCTGCTGGCCTGAGTCAACATGTTTGAATTATTGGGGTAGTCCGTTAGCATAGTAATTATTCCAATGTTCTCGCCATAATCAAAGAGCCCCGAACAGAGGGGAAGAAAACATAAGTAGAACAAATAGCTATCGATTTTTCCCAGCTTGTTCAGGAAATAGGCCAAAATCAGCATATTGCTTATCCCAAACAGGAAAGGATAAATCATATCCAATGGAATCTGATTGAACAGATAAGCGTCTCTTCCATTTTCACCCAGTGCATTTAGCAGGGCGTTGACATAATCGGCATCATAGCCGGTCGGCATCATATCCAGCAACTTCAACCCACCCGAAAAACTCATCACTTTCGGGATCGTGACAGTCAGCATAATGACATAGATGATATTTGTCAATAGGAAGAGAAGCAGCACTTTTTTGCCGTTCAGGTTCCTTTTTACCAGATCCCTCATAATGATTTTATTCTCAAAGTCACGTCGGGCTTTTCGCTGACCTCCGCTATTTGTCCTTATTGTTAATGCTAGAAATAAGGAATGCACCAAGCATTGACGCTGGAAGGGCGATCAAGATAGTTATCAAAATTTCAAATGGCCAGAGATTATGGCTGGTCGGTTCTTTTAGGATTTCAAAAATAACCCTTAAGAATACGGCCAGAACAAATCCGGCGGTAACGAGGAGAGATGATTCACGCACGGCTCTCTTCATAAGCATGACCCCCAACGCTCCGGTGACGAATGCGATAACGAACCATGTAATGATAAACGATTTCGCAATCAGTGACACTTGCTCATAGGGGATATACCAGTGGGTAATGGCTGCACCCAAGAAAGCAAGTCCTATTGTGGCGAGTGAGCGTTTATCCTTCAAGAATCCTTTCATGGTTTACAAACTTTATTTCTATGCTTCAACGACTCAGCACTATCTACTCCTGCCAAAGACTACCAAGTGCAATATTAGTAAATCCAATAGACCTCGCAATTGCCCTGGGTGTTGTTGTAGTTACTTGCTTAAAATGAAGGTGCTGTTTATGCTAGCCTCACCCCTTTCGGTACTCGCCACTAAATGGTAGCCCTCTGCATAAAACTTGTTTATCGTATTCAATATCAAATCCCAGTTCTTATGGTCCGCTTGACCCTTAGTCTTCTCCAGTCTTATTTCCTCGACTTTTGAATTTCCATAGTAGATATACATCACTGACACGTCCCCAGCGTAATATTGAAATGTCTTGATCAGGATAACTCCAGAATCAGGATTTGCACTTGCACGAGTCCTGAATGCAAATATTGACCCCGCACATATAACCACAAAGATTGTCACAAATAGTAATTTGGCTTTTTTCATAAACGGATTGTTTAGGTGATAATTCCAGTTTGACTTAACGGGCATTAAGATGCAGTTAATACAGCTAAAGAGGAACAGTAAAGACTAATTCAATTCTATTTTCGATAAGAAAAGTTTATTCAATTTTTCCTGTAACTGCAAGGCACGCGGAACTAAAACTTTGTCCTCGATAAGGGCATGGATGGAAAGGTCTTTTTCAAATGTCTGTAATTGACATATCAAAATACGATAAGGAGTTTCGTTACTGGCCGGTGGGTGATAGTTCAGGATTGTTTTTCTCACCATTGATAAATCCCTTTCAGTGTCGTCGTGGCTGTCAATGAAGAGTTGCAAGGAATATTTTTTCGTTGCCGAAAAATATCTTGCCGAGTTCAATTCCCCTCTTTCAAATTTCAACAGTGACTTGATATAAGGAAGAAGCTCCTTTTCCTCCATACTGATGTGTGACGTTAAATTAGTTGTATATTCCTCAAAGAAGGTACTTAGAATATTCAGCAATGGATGGCTTCCAGAATAATTGTCTAAGAGTATGTAGATACTTTGCTCAATCTCGCAAAGTTTTTTGGTGAGGTAATAACAATGCGTTCTGCGGATATAGTCAATAATCACTTCCAAAGAAAACTTTTGATAGTCTTTCTCAGAAAATGTTCTCTCGTCTTCAAACGATTTAAGTAATATGCTAATAAACTGTTGGTCACAGTCAATTCCGTTGAGTTCCTCCAAAGAATACAAACGGCTATTATTAGTTGGTAAATTATACCGCTGCAAGATCTGATCTATCGGGAAGGTTGAATCCATACGTTGAGACTTTTGATAAAGATACCATTTTAAGAATCCATTAATAACTTTTCCATCGGCTAAGTTCTATTTCCAATTTTCATCTATTGTGACCTATCTAGTGATGGAAGTTTTTTTTGAGCTATGCCAAACGAGCTAAACAATATTATCGAATAAAATAGGTCACCAAGCACAGTTCCCTTTAGGAATGGAATTCCGGCTTCGTAGCAAGTGATTAGACCTTCGAATGTTTGAGGATAGAAGTTCGACCCTATCCAGGAACCAAAATTGGAAATCAAAAAGAAAATGGTCGTTGAAGCCAGTGCACCTCCCAGAACTCTTTGCGCATTCACTTTTTTGAAAATGATGAGGCCCGACAAAGCTATCAGAGAATAGCTGCCATATTGCCAATAAAATCCATCGTAAAACCACGTGAAGGTTGGATAATATTGTGCATAAATTACATTGTCAATAAACAAATCACTCAACCAGGTGGCAGTAATGGGGATTACAAGTGCCTGCCACTTTTTGTTGAGATGAGCAGCACCAAAAAGTCCGATTACTCCAAGCGGCGAAAAATTTGACATGTGAGGGATGACTCGGCTGAAAGCAGCTAACAGAATCATGGCCGTAACTAAACTTACACGAAGGTTGATTTGCCTATTTTCCATAACGGCCGATACTGTTTTTGTTCAAACCAAAGTATGAACCTCCTTTCAGTACACCACTCTCACCTTCCATAGATAGTTAGATGTTGATTGAATGAAACTTTTAAGGAAAATGTTTTACATAAGACGTGCCGGTCGAACGTCCAAAGTAACACCCATGCTAACTTATCGTTGCCCCTGCCTCCACTTCCCCATCCGGTCTGATCAACCTAAGCGTTCCACTACCGTCCTCTGCACTCAATATCATCCCTTGCGACTCGATGCCCATCATCTTCCGCGGCGCCAGGTTGGCGATGAAGGTTACCGTCTTGCCCACCATCTCATCAGCCGAATAGCGCTGCGCAATGCCGCTAAGGATCGTGCGCGTGCCCAGGCCGCTATTGATGGTGAGCTTTAAAAGTTTATTCGACTTCTCCATCTTCACGGCTGCTATCACTTTCCCAATGCGGATGTCCAGCTTGGAGAAATCATCAATGGTCACCTCCGGTTTAAGCGGCTTCACCGGCACCGGTGGCTTTTCAGAATTTTCTACTTCCATTTTCTTGTCATTAAGTTTTTTGACCTGCGCTGCGATAACCGAATCTTCAATTTTATCAAACAGTAAACTGGCTACTCCAAGGGTATGACCGGCAGGCAGCAAATCAATTGACCCCGTTTCATCCCAGAATAGATCTTTCACATTCACCATGTCCTTCAACTTACGTGATGTGTAAGGCAGGAATGGTTCCACCAGCACGGCAAGGTTTGCCGATATCTGCAGAGCCAGGTTCAGGATGGTTCCTACCCTGCCCATGTCAGTCTTAGCATCGCCGGCCGAAGACTGGGCTAGCTTCCATGGCTCGGTCTCAGTCAGGTATTTATTACCCGTCCGCGCCAGATCCATCAGCAATGCCGTGGCCTCGCGAAAGCGGTAGGCTTCAATGGAAGCCGCGATACGTACTGGAAATTCCCTGATCGCAATTTCTGCCGCGCGGTCCACGTCCGTTAATGGTCCGCGTGAAGGAACCTTATTGTCAAAATACTTTTGTGTCAGTACCAGCGCACGGTTTACGAAGTTTCCAAAAATGGCTACGAGCTCATTATTGTTTTTCGACTGGAAATCCTTCCAGGTAAATTCACTGTCTTTGGTTTCTGGTAAATTAGTGAGCAGCGCATACCGCAGCACATCGGGCTTGTCAGGGAAGTCAGCAATATATTGGTGCATCTCGATCGACCAGCCACGGCTTGTGGACATCTTATCCCCTTCGAGGTTCATGAACTCATTGGCCGGTACATTCTCGGGCAAGGTATATTTCCCTGAAGCATGCAGCATCACTGGAAAAATTATACAATGAAAGACGATGTTGTCTTTGCCAACAAAGTGCACGAGTTTGGTATCATCATCCTGCCAGTATTTCTTCCAGTCGTCGGCATGTACTTTTCCAAAATCAGATTGAGGCGTAGCGTACTGCTTTTTACCCTCGCTCATTTCTTTGAAAAGCGCACGGGTCGCGGAGATGTAGCCGATAGGAGCGTCAAACCAGACATACAGAACTTTTCCTTCCGCATTGGGTAACGGCACCTTGATGCCCCAGTCCAGGTCGCGGGTCATGGCGCGTGGAAGAAGCCCTGCATCAATCCAGGACTTGCACTGACCGTATACGTTGGCTTTCCAATCGTCGGCGTGAGATGTTAGAATCCACTCGCGCAGCCACGACTCATAATTCTGGAGAGGCAAATACCAATGCTTGGTGGGCCTTCGTACGGGTGCTTTACCTGACAGGGTCGAATGTGGGTTTATCAATTCACTGGGACTTAACGTTGATCCGCACCTTTCACATTGGTCGCCATACGCTTCAGGGTTTCCGCAGCGGGGACATGTACCCATAATGTATCGGTCGGCCAAAAACATGTTGACCTCCTCATCAAAGTACTGTTCCGAGGTTACCTCCGTCAGCAGTCCCTTATTAAATAATGTCAGGAAAAACTCCTGCGAAGTTTCGTGGTGGATGGCCTCACTGGTGCGGTGATAGATGTCAAAAGAGATACCCAATTTCTGGAGACAGTCCCGTATAATCACATGGTATTTGTCTATGATGGCATGTGATGTGGTTCCTTCCTTCAGGGCCTGGTTGGGGATGGCGGTGCCATGCTCATCACTTCCGCATACAAAGACTACCTTTTTCTTTAAAAGTCGCAAAAACCTTACATACACATCCGCCGGAATATAGGCTCCGGCCAGGTGCCCAATGTGCTTGGGACCATTGGCATAAGGCAGCGCTGAGGTGACGGTGTACCGTTTGAT
>JAYWDR010000159.1:0-17129 GCA_043779735.1 Cyclobacteriaceae bacterium
ACGATATCCAGCACTTTACTGGCTTCGATGGCATCGTGGCCGAAGGTTTCATAAAAATCTCCCACCCGAAAGAGCAACAATGCCCCAGGGTACTTTGCCTTTATAGCATTGTATTGTTTCATGAGGGGGGTGTCCATTGCACCAGCGGCAGCCATGCGGCAAGTTAAAATTAGATGCGGGAACTAAGAAGTCCGGATTTTACAATCTATTTCCTCGCAACTACGATCAGCTACCTTTTTCTTTCGTTTGGCCTAGAAAAAGGCCCCCTGCTGGATAAAATTCTAAAGCCTGCATTTTCCAGATCATTAAACACGAAGTTCATCCTACCTCATGTTTTGCTTCCTGATACGGCCGCATTGATTTTCGCCTCTCATCGGCAATCGGCTCACAGAGAACAACGCGACTTCCTGGTGTTGCCATTGGTCTCTCTCAGCCCAGCCGTCTTCACTGTAGAGGTTTTCCATTGATGGCAGTGAGTGGAGCCAACGTCAGCATAGTGTCAGTCAGAAAAATCCTTGTCATGAAACAAATTTTGTATTTTGACTTTGCTACTTCTCTGTTGTGTCTAACTTTGGACCATGAAGAAGTTGAAGCTTGAAGAGTTGGGACGCATATCGGTTGATGAATTCAAGAATGCTGAAAAGTTACCCGTCTCTATACTTCTTGACAATGTGCGCAGCCTTCACAATGTGGGGTCAGCGTTTCGGGTTTCGGATGCTTTTAGGTTGGAGAAAATTTATCTTACCGGCATCACCGGTACCCCACCTCATCGTGAAATCCACAAAACGGCCTTAGGAGCTACTGAATCTGTAGCCTGGGAATATTTTGAAAACCCATTGGACGCTGTTAAACAATTAAAGCAGAAAGGTCATAAGGTGGTAATTATTGAACAGACCAGCGAAAGCAAACCGCTCCAGCAATTCTATCCTGACCTTGGAATAAACTATTGCCTTGTATTTGGCAATGAAGTGAATGGTGTAAGTGAAGAGGTTATAGCCTTGGCGGATTTGGCGGTGGAAATACCCCAAACAGGGACAAAACATTCACTTAATATTTCAGTGTGCATCGGCATTGTGATATGGGAAATATTTCGAAAGAGTGCACTTAAATAATTCTCGTTACTATCGGATTAGTGCGCTTGGGAAACATCAAATATTGATGCTTTCCCTAGTCAGGATTTGATAACTTTGTTAAATAAATCAACAATTCGGCTGTCATGAAGTTATTGTTTTCGCTTTCATTCCTGGTAGCCATAACAACAGGAACCTTAGCCCAGGGGCCAACTCAGGAGAGTTGCCAATTATCTTCCGTTGTTCTAGTGGATGGTCATGGAGACGAATGGCCAATGAAGTGGCTGGAAGATGATGACAAGAAGTTCTTTTACAATGTCTGCACGGATGAAAGTAACATCTACATCCGCTTACGAATAAAAGAGGAACTCATTAGGAGAAAAATGGCATTGTTTGGGCTCACCGTTTGGCTTGACCCCAACGGGAAAAAGAAGAAGAGGCTTGGGCTACATTTCCCTACAGGGACTGAGGCAAAGGAGATTATGGAGGCTGTCCGCCATTCTGGTGACCACAGTAACATGACAGCGAGCCAGCGTGCCGACTTCCAAAAGCAGATGGAAAAAAGTCTTATTGAGAACCTTGAGATATTAGAGTTGATAGGATTGTCAGATGACCCGCTTACCAGTACACGATCTGGTATTACGAATGGAATCAAAGTGGCTATTGCTCAAGACGATGAAGGGGCTTATGTGTATGAGGCTATTATTCCTTTCAAGTCCTATCGACTTTCAAAATCTTCTATCTCTGCTCTGGGCGTCGGTTTTGAGACAGGGAAATATACTTTGCCCAGCACCAAACCTAAAGCAGGTTCCAGTACAGCAGACCCTACCACTCCGGGTCAAAGTGGGTTTGGCGGAGGTTTTGGTGCCACGAACATGGGCCGCGGACAGGGTTACCAAGGCTCCGCCAGCGGCTCTCAAATGTCTTATGCAACCAGTTTTTGGGTCTCTATCAATTTAAAAAAATAGTATTCAACCGTTGCAAAATCAACCCGACCGGTATAGCCAGCGCGGAGTCTCGACTTCTAAAGAAGATGTGTACCGCGCAATCCAACATCTTGACAAAGGGCTTTTCACAAAGTCTTTCTGCAAGATAGTGCCCGACCTGCTGGTGGGTGATCCCGATTACTGCACTGTGATGCATGCCGATGGGGCTGGGACTAAATCTTCTTTAGCATACGTTTATTGGAAAGAGACTGGAGACCTGTCTGTTTGGAAGGGTATAGCGCAAGATGCTATGATCATGAACGTTGACGATCTTTTGTGTGTGGGGGCCACGGGTCCGATCTTTCTTTCCTCTACCATTGGCAGAAATAGGAATCATATATCGGGTGATGTAATTGCTGCGATTATCAAGGGTACTGAGGAGGTACTCGCGATGCTGCGAAAGTATGGTATGGAAATTTACAGTACGGGGGGAGAAACGGCTGACGTAGGTGATCTGGTTCGAACCATCATTGTTGACAGTACGGTAACAACAAGAATGAAACGGAGCGAAGTAATTGACAACGGAAGAATCCAGGTGGGCGATGTAATTGTCGGTCTGTCTTCCTACGGACAAGCCTCATACGAAACAGAGTACAATGGTGGCATGGGCAGCAATGGACTTACCTCGGCACGCCACGACATGTTTGTGAAAGAATATGCAACAAAATACCCCGAGTCCTATAATCAGGAAGTGCCGGAGGAGTTGGTATATAGCGGAAAATATAAAGTGACAGATACGATTACTTCAGTTCCGGCCAACGTAGGCAAATTGGTGTTGTCACCGACACGAACGTATGCTCCAATCATGGTTGAAGTGCTGAAGGAAATGAGGGCACATATTCATGGAATGGTCCATTGCAGCGGAGGTGCACAGACGAAGGTGTTGCACTTCATCGACAACCTTCATGTGATAAAAGATAATATGTTTGATCCCCCTCCACTCTTTCAATTAATCTACGAACAAAGTGCCACCACGTGGCAGGAGATGTACAGGGTGTTCAACATGGGTCACCGTATGGAGATCTATTTGCCCGCAAAGGAAAGCAGTAGGGTGATTGAGATATCAAATTCATTTGGTGTGGAGGCAAAAATTATTGGTCATGTAGAGCCTTTCAGCAAGAGGCAGGTGACTATAAAAAGTAAGGAGGGCGAGTTTATCTATTCATAAGTCCTGTTGGCTGATCTTGAGCAGAAGCTGACAGAAGTGCCGACCTATTGGCAGGCCATTCATCACAAGTTCTTTCGCAAATCACCCGGATGTCTTTAGTTTTATTCTCTTAACCGTGTGCCCAATGAAAAAATCAATCATGCTATGGCTGGCGTTAGGAGCAGCCCTTACCTCTTTCGCGCAGAAAAAACTAAAGCCTCAGGCCATTTTTCAGAAGAAACCACTTACGCATGCTGTGTATGACGGGTGGAAGGAGATTACCTACAAGTCGCTCACACCGGACGGTAACTTTGCGGCTTTTACAGTGAATCCTCAGGAAGGCGATGGCAAAGTGATCTTTTATGGCCTGAAGGCCGCCACCCAGGATTCAGTGCGACGAGCCGACAATATTGCGTTGACCTTTGACAGCCGCTACGCAGTGTTTAAAATCAAGCCCTTCCAAAAGCTTGTAAAAGAGTTGCGGAGACAGAAAAAAAAGAAGGAAGAATTGCCAAAGGATTCATTAGGAGTTTATTCATTCGCCACACGGAAAACAGAAAAAATACCAGAAGTAAAGTCGTACAGAATTCCTGAAAAATCAGGTGGTTGGATCGCCTATCAGCTAGAGCCAAAAAAGGACCCCAAGGGAAAGTCAGATGATAAATCCAAATCCGATGAGAAGAAGCCCAGGAAGAAGAAAATTAACTCAGACGATAACGGGTATACCCTGATAGTAAAAAGAATGTGGGAAGGCAAGGAGGCATCCTTTGGCTACGTAAAAGAGTATGCTTTTGCCAAATACGGGCAGGGCTTACTTTTCACAACCACCGGAAATGATAGCACCATGAAAGCAGGTGTTTATTGGTATGCGCTGGCAACCCAAGGACTTCAGCCATTGTACGAAGGCAAGAGCAAGTACAAATTTAAGGGGTTATGCATAAGCGAAGATGGAACGCAAGCATCTTTCATGGTAGACAGTGACACAACCAAGGCGCTGGTTCGTCGCTTTCAACTCTACCATTGGAGGGTTGGCAAAGCCGCCGCTGAGCCGCTTGATGTTGAGCGGTCCATGGGGATTCCACAGAACTGGCTTGTAAGTGATTCTTACGCGCCCAACTTTTCTAAAGACGGCGGAAAATTATTTTTTGGATCAGCCCCGATACCGCTGCTGCAAGATACAACCCTGTTGCCGGAAGAAATTGTAAGTGTAGAGGTGTGGGGTGGTGAAGACGCGTACATCTATCCGCAGCAAAACAAGCAACTGGAAGCTGATAAACGGCGCACCTACCTCGCAACCATTGACCTGGCAGAAAGGAAGGTTATCCAGCTTGGTGACCGTGAAGTGCCTTCCATCGAAACGGGTAATGAAGGCAATGCGTCGGTGGCCTTGGGTGAGTCCAATGTGCCGTACCGGAAGATGACCACGTGGGACCTTTCTTCTTATGCTGATTTTTATCTTTTCGATTTACAAAAGCAATTGCGAACCACCATTGCGACGAAAGTGAAAGGAAATGCCAGCCTCTCACCACGGGCCCATTATGTGTATTGGTTCAGTTTACCTGACACCGCATGGTATGCGTATTCCATAACAACTCAAAAAATTTTGAAACTGGCTGAAAACCTGAAAGTCAAACTAGCCGATGAGGAAAATGATTCTCCCGATTATCCCAGCTCGTATGGTTCCGCTGGCTGGACGGCTGATGATCGGCTTTTCCTCGCGTATGATCGCTATGATATCTGGGCCTTTGATCCACAAAACCAGAAAGGTCCTGTCAATCTTACAAAGACCGGAAGGCCAGAGAAAACTGTTTTCCGATATATAAAGACTGATATAGAAGAAAGGTTCATTGACCCAGCCAAGGAGATGTTATTGTCCGCTTTCAACGAGACCACTAAAGCCTCCGGCTACTACAAGTTGTCTCTCAGCGATAACAAGCTCACCAAATTGATGATGGATCAATATCGTTTTGGGGGTACGGTGAAAGCAAAGAGTGCTTCACAGATTTTATTTACACGCGAAAACTTTCGTGAATTTCCGGATGTGTGGACATCCGACCTTAATTTCACGTCGGTTAAGAAACTAAGCACAGCCAACCCACAAATGAAAAATTACTTTTGGGGAAGCGTAGAGATTGTGCGGTGGACGTCGTTGGATAATACTCCACTTAGCGGATTGCTTTACAAACCAGAAGGATTTGACCCCGCTAAGAAGTACCCGATGATCGTTAATTTTTACGAGAAAGAAAGTGACAATCTGTATCAGCATGTAAAACCTGAACCGCTGCGTTCCACTATCAATCGTGCAGTGTATACCAGCAACAACTATCTGGTTTTTTTACCGGATATCGTTTACAAGATTGGTTTCCCGGGTGAGAGCGCCAAGAACTGTATTTTACCTGGGGTGACTTCGCTGATTGAAAAAGGATTTGTAGATGAAAAGAACATTGGCATTCAAGGTCACAGTTGGGGCGGGTATCAAATAGCCTACTTAGTAACGCGTACCAATCTTTTTAAGGCTGGGGAGGCGGGGGCGCCGGTGGCCAACATGATCAGCGCCTACGGAGGAATTCGTTGGGAGACGGGGTTCAGCAGGATGTTTCAGTATGAGCATTCACAGAGCCGCATCGGCGGCACGCTCTGGGAGAAACCCATGCACTTTATTGAAAACTCTCCTATTTTCTTTATCGACAAAATTCAAACACCACTTTTGCTTCTGCACAACGATGCGGATGGAGCCGTGCCATGGTATCAAGGCATAGAGATGTACATGGCGATGCGGAGATTAAACAAGCCTGTGTGGATGCTCAACTATAATGGTGAACCGCACTGGCCGGTGAAACGCGAAAACAGGATTGATTTCCAAACCAGGATGATGCAGTTCTTCGATTATTATCTGAAGAATTCGCCGGAACCGGAATGGATGAAGAATGGCGTGCCGGCAATTGAGAAGGGGATCACTAAGGGCTATTGACCTCAGTGATCGATTTCGTTCTTAAAGTATTTGTCATCTTCATCCTCGTCCTTTTTTGTGGGCCTGATGCCAATTTCAAGAATCTTAAATTCTGTACGACGATTTCGTTGACGGCCTATTGGATTGTCGGTACCGTCAGGATGCGTGTTGCGGGCTATCGGTTTAGATTCACCATAACCTTTCGCCACGAGGCGTTCGGCAGCGATTCCATTCTTAATCAAGTAATTGACCGTTGATTCTGCCCTGCGCTGGGATAGACGTTTATTGTATTCGTCGGTGTCTACACTGTCGGTGTGTGACCCCATTTCAATTTTAATTTCAGGATTGTCATTGAGCAGTTCTACAAGTTTATCTAACTCGATGCCTGCATCGGCACGAATGTCTGCTTTGGCGAATTCGAAATAGATGTTGTTTAGGACAAAAATTTTATTTTTTTCCAGACGATCCAATACCAGGAGTGTATCCAAGGTAATGTTGGTGATCAATTCTTTCAGTGATTCGCCAGGCACGGATTTGCCTACCATTGTGTAGCCCCCGCGTTTTACCAGGTAGCCATCCGTTTCGCCAATGAGGGTGTACTTTTCATTTTCATATACTCTGAACAAAAACTTACCATCGTTGCCTGTAACAAAGTCCTGCATCACATCACCTTTGCCATCCAGGATCGTGACTTTTGTGCTGGGTAAAACTTCCCTGACACTGTCTTTCCTGAGATGGTAGGTAACACCCTCCAGATAATAGTTCACCACTTTTAGGTTGGGGTCATCATTAATGAAGGTGTAGATGTCATCATCACCCTTACCGCCTTCACGGTTAGAAGTAAAAAATCCACGGTCTGGCTTGAATAGGAATAGGCCGAAGTCATCCGCTGTTGAATTTACTGGTTGACCAAGGTTCTCCACGACAGTTTTACCGTTGGAGCGGTTCACCACAAATAAATCCAGCATGCCATATCCTGGATGGCCGTCAGAAGACAAGTAAAGTTTACCGTTTTCAGAAACGTAAGGAAATGTTTCATTGCCAGTGGTGTTGATCTCAGGCCCGATGTTTCGCACTCGCGAAAAACGACCCCGTGAATCCATCTGGGCGGTATAAATATCGAGCCCCCCGAAGCCACCTTTTCTGTTGGATGAAAAGTACAGTGTTCGTCCATCCGGACTAAAAGCGGGACTGGATTCCCAGGAATCGGGCTGGTTAATGTTGACTTGTTGTGGATCACTCCATAGTCCATTGCGGAAACGGGACAGGTAAAGGTCGACGTCATTGGCGCCTTTGCGCCTACCGGTATTGCCTTTGGCGAAGACCATCGTTTTGCCATCAGGCGAAAAGGTAATCGTACCCACATTTACATTGGGCGTATTAATAATTTCTGGTAAAGGTTTCACTGTGTTGGCATCAACTACCGCACCCTTGGTTTCAGCCTTGTACAAATCGGTATACGGAGTGCCGGTGGTGGCATAAATGCGCTCATTGGAGCGCGAGGAGGTGAAATATAATTCGCCATTGAGGTAGGCAGGAGAATATTCGCTGAAATTGGAATTTAGCGCATCCAGGTTTTTGACGCGGTAGTAGCTCTTCTTTTCATCAAGCTTTCCCAGGTAGTCCAGACCCTCCAATTCCCTGTTCGCATGGTCGCGTATGGCATCAATGGAAGTAGAGGAGCGCAACTCTTCTAGGGATTGCCTTGATTCGACATACTTACCGTTCGCTTGTTGGGCTTTTGCGAGATAAAGTAAAACGGAATCTTTATCGATTCCGGGGCCAGCCGCTTTCAAATAAAACTTTTCAGATTCTTTGATCCGGTTTGATTGACGATAGGACTCTGCGATGTAATAATTTGCTTTACCGTTCCGGGGCTGTTGACTTAGTATTCCCTGGTAATAATTGATGACATCCTCAAATTTTCCATAATGGAAATTCTTCAAAGCCTTCTTTTCAGCACTACAAGCCAACATCACTACTAAAGTGATTGGCATGACAGCCGCTAACCAATTTCCATTACTACGTTTCATGCGATCGAAAGGTACAAAAAAGTAAAATCTGCCAGCGTCAGCCAAGTACCGCACTTTTAGGTAAATAACCGGCCAACCAGGACTCTTTAACCGGGGACCGCCAGTGGTTTTCCCATTCAGCTTTCGTGTTAACCAGATTATTAAACGCAATCGTATTGCCGGTTAGCGTCTGGGCCTCAAAGAGAGTTTTTAATTCCCCTAAGGTGTGAAGGACAATCTTATTGTGTTGCATAAAGGCCACCTGGTTTCTATCAAAAAAGTCAAGACCCAATTTTTCTTGTAGACTCTTTAGGTAACGTACACTTCCATCAATTGAGCAGCCACTGATGCCCGCAGGTTGTTCATCTACTGCCAGTACGATGAACTGGTCAAATTGAACGTTGAAGGAGGAGGGTAGTGGATTTCCGTGAGCAGCCCATTCATCGCAAAGGCTTTTCAGGCCGCCAAGAAGATGCTCCTTTTCGGGCCCGGTGAATGTTCTGTTTGCCTGGTAAATCCAAACACGTGAATGTCCCGGCATTGAATCGAATGGTAAAAACATAGATATAATGTTAACTCAACTCTCGATCAAAATGTTCCCAGTCATTTCCTTCGGGATGAGAATTCCCATAAGGTTTAAGATAGTGGGTGCCAGGTCCCCTAGCTTTCCATCCCTCAAAATTCCTTTGTATAGGTCATCAACAAAGATACATGGGACCAGATTGGTGGTATGGGCAGTGTTGGGAGTGCCATCGTCATTGATCATCATCTCTGCATTGCCATGATCAGCGATGATGATCACCGAATAGTCA
Source organism: Cyclobacteriaceae bacterium (assembly GCA_043779735.1). GTDB lineage: Bacteria > Bacteroidota > Bacteroidia > Cytophagales > Cyclobacteriaceae > ELB16-189. The sequence goes on from JAYWDR010000159.1 coordinate 8,978, forward strand.
TTCTTACGGGCCACCTCTGTTACGGCCTCGTTGCATTGGTCTACTGCCTCGCACGCTTTCACCGCGGCTTCAAACACACCCGTGTGACCCACCATATCCGGATTGGCAAAGTTCAGGCAAATGAAGTCGGTTTCTTTCTTTTGCAATTCCGGAATAATCTTGTCGCGAATATCGGCAGCACTCATCTCAGGCTTGAGATCATACGTTGCCACTTTCGGTGATGGGCAAAGAATGCGGCTCTCACCCCGGAATGCTTCTTCCTGTCCACCTGAAAAGAAGAAGGTAACGTGCGGATATTTTTCCGTTTCTGCAATTCGTATTTGTTTCTTCCCAGCGTTGGATAGAACCTCCCCAAGTGTATTATTGAGATTATCCTTTTCAAAGATTACTTTTACCCCCTTAAAGGAATCATCATAGTTGGCCATAGTCACGTAGTACAACTCCATTTTCTTCATTCCCTGTTCTGGAAAATCCTGTTGTGTCAAAGCCATCGTTATTTGCCTGCCGCGGTCGGTGCGAAAATTGAAGCATAAAACGACATCACCAGGCCGAATGATGGCCAACGGGCTGCCAGAGGCATCAGTAGCAACGATCGGCTTAATAAACTCATCCGTTACGTTGTGTTTGTACGATTCTTGGAGGGCCTTGATACTATCTGTCGTTTTTTCGCCAATGCCCTTGACCATTAAATCATAGGCAAGTTTTAAGCGTTCCCATCGTTTGTCGCGATCCATGGAATAGTAGCGGCCCACTACGCTGGCAATCTTGCCGGTGGTTTTGGTTAAATGATTTTGCAGGTCCGTCAGATAATCCACCCCCCCTTTTGGATCAGTGTCTCGGCCATCTGTGAAAACATGAATAAATAGTTTTGCGATAGAATTATTCTTCGCGATTGTGCATAGGCCCTTCAAGTGTTTGATATGCGAGTGCACGCCACCATCCGATAGTAGCCCAATCATGTGGACGGCCTTATCATGCGCCTTTGCATAGGCGAATGCTTGTAAGAGAACAGGATTCTTGTCAAGCTCCTTTTCCTCTACCGCCTTGTTGATCTTTACTAAATCCTGATAGACAACTCGTCCTGCACCGATATTCATGTGGCCGACTTCAGAGTTACCCATTTGACCTTCGGGCAGACCTACATGCAAACCTGAAGCTTGCAACTTACTATTCGGATATTTTTGATATAATGAAGCGATATAAGGGGTCTTTGCTTGATCAACGGCAGAGACTTTTTTGTTTTTGGCGATCCCCCAGCCATCCAGGATCATCAACAACACTTTCCTTTTCATACATCTAATTTACATCAAATATAGCGGTGAGCCGATGGATTTGGTGCTTTGGCGGGTCATCTTGGCCGGTAGAATTTAATGGCATACTTTTGGAAGGAAATGCAGACGATGAAGAGAATAGCAGTGTTGTGTGTTATGATAGTGTCTGCCAGCACGCATGTGCAGGCCCAAATGGAGATTTTCAATCCTATGAAGGATGCCATTAAGGCCAATGATGCTACCGCCTTGGTGAAGTCCTTTGCCCAATCGCTGGACCTCAATTTGGAAGGAAATATCAGCACCTATAGTAGGGCCCAATCAGAATTTGTGCTGAAAGATTTTTTTAAGAAGCACCCAGTCAATGATTTTAGCATAGTCCATACCGGCTCGTCGAAGGGTGGGCTTCAGTTTGCGATCGGCCGCTATACCAGTGGTTCTGACAGCTATAATGTGCTAATCCGTGTGAGACAGGTGGGCGAAGAATACCTTGTTCATGAAATCAGTTTTGTAAAAGGATAAGTGACGCTACGTGCCACTGCTTTAAACCATGCGGCCTTCTTACCTGACTTCCCCCATCCTACGATCTTTTATTGCGTCAGCCTTAGCCGAAGATATTGGTGAAGGAGATCACTCTACAAACGGTGCGGTTTTGGAGACTGCGATGGCCAAAGGCAGTCTGTTGGTCAAGGGAAATGGTGTTGTGGCTGGACTTGAATTGGCGGAAAAAATATTCGAACAGTTTGACTCCACACTTCAGATGGAGTCCTTTAAAAAGGATGGAGATGAAGTTGTCAAAGGAGACATTGTGTTTGTTGTTTCAGGAAGAGCAAGGTCTATTCTCACAACCGAACGACTGGTGCTGAATTGCATGCAGCGTATGAGTGGCATAGCCACCTATACACGAAAACTCCACAAACTTATTGAAGGAACAAAAGCTGTCTTGATGGATACAAGAAAGACCACACCCAATTTTCGTATGCTGGAGAAATGGGCAGTGACGATTGGAGGCGGAGTAAATCATAGGATAGGATTGTATGACATGGTGATGCTGAAAGACAACCATATTGATATGGCTGGGAGCATTCGCAAGGCTATCGAAAACACAAACCAATACCTCCAACAAACATTGAAGAAACCACGCATAGAAGTGGAGACTCGGAACCTAAGAGAAGTTCAGGAAGTTATGGAAGTGGGAGGTGTAGATATCATTATGCTTGATAACATGAGCATAGAAGATATGCGGTCTGCGGTGAAAATTATCCATGGAAAATATAGAACGGAAGCGAGTGGGGGCATTACTGAGGCCACCCTTCATGCTATTGCTGATTGCGGTGTGGACTATGTGTCAGTTGGGGCACTGACCCATTCGGTCAGTAGCATGGACTTGAGTCTCAAGGTGATTCAGGCGAAGTAGGCAGTTTGGTGTAGGGCTGTTACCTTTGCAGCCCATCTAGAATTTTAGTATGATTGTCAAGACCCGAAATTATCGCCTGGAGAAAAGCCTATATATTAAGATGGCCCTTAGAAGTATTCTAAAGAAACAATGGTGGGCTGTACCCATCGCGGTGACCATTTGTATGCTTTATTTTTGGATACCAAGTGTTTGGTGGATTATTGCGGGCGTATTGGCCTATGGTTTATTTGTTCTCTTCTGGCTTATTCAGTTTTATGGGGTCACTCAGCTGGACCAGGGAAAAATGCTTTTTGAGCGCTTTTCATATGAGATAAATAGCCAGCAAATCCTGATGAAACTTAATGCGCGCGAAGGCATGCCCTTGAAATGGGACCAGATCAAGAGTGCCCAGGTGGGTAAAGGCTATTATCTGCTATTTGTCAATAAGGCACAACTCATTCACCTTCCATTCAAGATTTTCAATACCGAAAACGAGAGGAAATTTTTGGGGAGTATTTTAAAAACAAAGGGGTTGGTGAAATAGAACCAGGTCTTTGTGTCGTTCATACCGCACAATGAACAAGAATCCTAAGGACGCATTCATAAAAATTTCGCACTACTGTGCCTACCAGGAACGTTCGCATAAGGAAGTAAGAAGCAAACTTTACGAGTACGAATTACACAAGACAGAGGTTGAAGAAATACTTACCCGGTTAATCACAGAAGGATTTCTAAACGAGGAGCGCTTTGCCAGAGCTTTTGCAGGGGGGAAGTTTAGGATAAAGAAGTGGGGCCGGAATAAGATAATTCATGAATTGGAATCACACGGCGTCACGCCCAAATGTATTCAAAAGGGACTAAAGGAAATAGATTCGGTCGAATACCTAAAGACCCTGAATAATTTGATCAAGAAGAAGCTTGCATTAACAGAGGAAGTAAACCCGTATAAGAAAAAGAGCGGTGTCGCAAAATTTGTAATAGGCAAGGGCTACGAGCCCGAGGTGGTCTGGGAAATTCTCAAGGGAATGCCCCCAGGGAGGTGAAATTGTAACGTATGCGACAATGTGTGTCACGGATTCAGCCGAATTTTGTCTTGACACGTAAATAGAAAAAGAAAATATAAGGACGAATCAATTAAGAAACATGAAAGAATTTATTTGGACATTAGCCTTGGTCATTTTGACAAGCATCACAGCTTTCGGTCAGACCGACGAAGCCCGCAGGAAAAATTTTAATATAAAGAAAAACATTGCTATCGAGGGCTATGACCCTGTGAGTTATTTCGATAATAACCCCAGGAAGGGGTCTGCGGGATTTCAAGTTAGCTTTAAAGGGGTTACCTACCTGTTCGTGAATTCAGCGAATGTAAGCAGATTTAAGTCTACGCCAGAAAAATTTGAGCCTGCCTATGGAGGCTGGTGCGCCTACGCCATGGGCGCGACCGGAGAAAAAGTGAAGGTCGACCCCGAGACCTACAAAGTTTTGGATGGCAAACTGTACTTGTTTTACAATTTCTGGGGTAGCAATACGCTAACCGATTGGAACATGAACGAACGAGGACTAAAAATAAAAGGGGACGAGAACTGGAAAAAATTCACACCATAAGACCAAACCAGACCAGGCTGGATATTCGCATTATTTTCTGTTAAATTTGTCAATTCTTATTATGACCACACAGCTTTCAAACGCTTGTACAACCACCTTGCAGCAGTTGTCTGACATTATAGAGCAGATAGATGGAAAAGATTTTGTCAAGCCAGCACCAACCTTGAATAAATCAACCGTTGGCCAGCACATACGTCATACGTTGGAATTCTTTTTGTGCCTCGAGCAGGGGTTTGACTCAGGAATTGTCAATTATGATCACCGAGCCCATGACAAATTAATTGAAACTGACAAGCACATCGCACTGGATGCAATCAACCGCATTCGTGATTTTGTTTCACGTCAGAAGAAGGATCAGCATCTTACACTAGAGGTAGGCTACCATCAGGACAGCGAGGATTGTCTTACCATCGACACGAACTATTTCCGTGAACTATCCTATAACATTGAACATGCTGTGCATCATATGGCGCTCATAAAAATTGGCCTTCGCGAAGTGGCGCCTTATGTTCATTACCCCGCAGAGTTTGGAATTGCCGTCAGTACAGTTCGGTACCAGGCAACGTTAGCGTCCTCTCACTGAGGAGCAGGAATGAATCTGTTCTCACGGATTTTCCGGAGCAATGTTTTGATCAAAGTTAGAAGTTGGGAATACTGGCCGTTTGGCGTTATTCAAGCCCCCCTCTTTCTGTATTGGATTTGGCTTTCGCTGAAGACCCGATCATTGTCATACTTCTCGGCCTCAAATCCTGGTATCTTAATGGGCGGGATGTTTGGAGAATCTAAGTTTGAAGTACTGGAGAAGGTGCCTGAATCATGTAAACCCAAGGCCATCCTGCTCAGTCTGCCAATTACTGTGGATGAGGTGTTGAAGCAGATGAAGGAGTGTGAATTAAGTTTTCCGCTAATCTTCAAGCCAGATCTTGGTGAACGAGGTTGGATGGTAAAGAAAATTGCCCATCGGCAGGACATTGATAACTATCTAAAAAAAATCAAAATCAAGTTCATCGCCCAGGAACTGGTCGACTTGCCGCTGGAGTTTGGTGTGTTTTATAGAAGATATCCAAATGAGTCCATGGGCGCCGTTACATCGATTGTTGGCAAAGAAATGCTCAGTATTACAGGTGATGGGAAGAAGACAATGCAAGAGCTGATTCTTGAAAAGGATCGCGCTAAACTTCAATGGAGAACTTTAAAAATTGTTTACCGGGAAAGACTGGGCCATCTTGTTGCGTCAGGTAATAAAATTGAGTTAATTTCTATCGGGAATCATTGTCTTGGCACCATGTTCCTAAATAAGAATCATTTAATTACCGAAAAGCTTTCAGCCTCCTTTGATCGTATCAGCAAGCAAATCGATGGGTTTTATTTTGGACGGTTTGATTTGCGTGTTGCTACCCTTGAAGACCTTGAGAACGGAAATGTGAAAGTCATGGAGCTCAACGGTTGTGGCGCGGAACCAGCCCATATTTATGAGCCTGGTTTTTCGCTGATAGAGGCATTAAAAGTGTTGCTCAGGCACTGGAAAGATATTTATCTAATCAGCGTGCAAAATCATCATCGGGGGGTAGCGTATATTTCTTTCCGGGAGGCAAGGGCCATATTCAAGAGCTTCAAAACATTAACAGCCCCTTAACGATGGCGTATCTTGTAGTTTTTTTAATAGGGTTTTTCTTCAGTTTTATTGGATCAATTCCTCCAGGCACGCTCAATATCACAGTTTTGCAATTGGGCCTTGATAAGAAAATTGGCATTGCCCTTCGCTTTGCGCTCGCAGTGTCCATCATTGAATATCCTTACGCTTGGATTGGGGTACAGTTTGAATACTGGATTTCAACTTCCCCCCTGATCATTGATAATTTTCAGTTGATGGCGGCACTGGTCATGACAGTGCTTGGTATTTTCAATCTGTGGCCGTCCAAGACACCCAAAGGATTTGCAAAAAAGTTTAGCGAGAGTGGTTTTCGGCGTGGTATTGTCCTGAGTATGCTCAACCCGATGGCCATACCCTATTGGATGGGCTTTACAGCGTACCTGAAAGCACAAGGATGGATTGATCTGGCTACCCCAGGCCTTTTGCACAGTTATGTCTTTGGTACGGCCGTCGGCGCTATGGCTCTTTTGTCCCTCCTTATCTTTTTTGCTCAGCGCCTGGCGCCTCAAGTACAGGGCAGCCGGTGGATAAAGATTGTGCCTGGGCTGGTCTTGCTGGCGCTGGGCATGTATGCCTTTTGGCGATACTTCAGTGCAACAGAATAGTTGTTTTGTATCGATGACAATCCATCAAATGATCATTGACCAAGCCGCATGCTTGCATGTGTGCGTAGATTAAAGTGCTGCCCACGAACTTAAATCCGCGCTGGATCAAATCCTTGCTTAACGCATCGGACTGTTTCGTGGTAGCCGGTATTTGAGTGGTTGTGGTGCGCGTGTTGATGAGTGGACGGCCATTCACAAAACGCCAGATGTATTCATCAAAACCGCCAAACTCTTTTTGCACTTCAAGAAATTGCTGTGCGTTGTTTACCGCAGCTTGTACCTTTAGCCGGTTGCGGATAATACCAGGGTCCCGCAAAATTTTATCAACGCGCTTTTGTGCAAACCGTGCAACCTTCTCAGGATCAAAGTCTGCAAAATTCCGGCGGTAGCCTTCACGCTTGTTTAGCACGGTACTCCAACTCAAGCCGGCCTGTGCGCCTTCCAGCACGAGAAATTCAAAATGAACACGGTCGTCATGTACGGGGATACCCCACTCTTCATCGTGGTAACGAATATAAAGCTCTGACTTTAGACACCAGGGACATCGTTTCAATTCCTTCACTAGTATAATGTTAAAGTATGTATCTTTAAATAAAAAGACACCGATGAAAATTTGTTGGCTGGTTGGGTGGCTCTTCCTATTAGCAGGATATTCTTACGGACAATTTCGGGCTGTCAGTGGTCAATCCTTTGCTGTCAACGGTTCTTCTTCCGAGTCATCATACCTGATGGGCAATCAAAAGCCAACACAAAGTGGCGGATGGCGATCAGACCCGCAGGCTTATTATCATTATAGTAGCCCCCGACAGACGATTTCGCCGGTAATGTCAAATGGCTCTTCATATTGGCTCGGAAGCACAACTGTACAATCCTTCAATAATGGAAAATTCGGTACCATTTACTACTATGACATCATGGGAAACATGCTGTATTCCCGAACTTTCATTGATATTGCCGGTAAGAACAAGCGAGGGCTTAAGCTTCTTCTTCCCACTCTTAATCAGCGAATGTTCATGCAGCGTTGATTAGGTTAGAAACGATCCTAGCTAACAGTTTAGTTTCAATATATTTACATAAAATCCACTTCTATGAAAAAAATCGCTGTGCTCCTTTTCGCTGCGGTCATAGGTTTGCCCGCCGCATCTCAGAAAATTGACTACGATAAGAAACTAAAAGATTTGGGGATTGAATTAATTACCCCGCCCAAGCCAATCGCAAATTATGTACGTGCCGTGAGGACCGGAAATCTCATTTACCTGGCGGGCCACGGCCCCACAAAGGCAGATGGAACAAATATTACCGGAAAACTTGGTAAAGATATGACCATTGAACAAGGCTACGAGGCAGCCAAGCAAACAGGAATTGCCTTGTTGTCAACACTGAAAGGTGAAATTGGTGATCTAAACAAAGTAAAACGCATCGTCAAGGTATTGGGCATGGTAAATTGCACCTCTGATTTTGTCGATCAGCCGAAAGTTATCAATGGATTTTCTGATCTGATGGTGAATTTATTCGGCGAGAAAGGCAAGCATGCCCGTTCGGCAGTAGGCATGATGTCTCTTCCAAACAACATCGCTGTAGAGGTAGAGATGATTGTTGAAGTTGAAAACTAAGTAGGCATCCC